>DATMBD010000409.1:0-2263 GCA_035559355.1 Dehalococcoidia bacterium | reverse complement strand
TCGACTTGTCGCCGCCGCCCTCGTCGCCGCCGCCGCAGGCGGCCAGGAGCACGGCCGCAGCCGTGGACGCGCCTGCCGCAGCCAGCACCCTCCGCCGTGCCGCCCGCCTGCTCAGAACGCCGGACCAATAACTGGTTTCCATTGGACGCCTCCCTCTCTGGACGTTCGCTTCCCGGACCGGGGCCTCGTTTCCTCGCGGCTCCCAAGGCCGCGGTCACGTTATGCATTTCATGAAGCTATGTAACGCTTTAATAGCTTAAGGATTATACGCACCCCGGCCCGCCCTGGACGTGTCTTCGCGAGGCCAATGTGAAATTTGGCTGACCCAGCGCCGGCCAGGCCATCAGCAAGTCGGGACGCATCTGATGGCCACACGAAAGGAGGAGGAGCGGCACAAGCTGGGCCGGCTGCGCTAGAGTAGGCGAGGCCTAGAAAGCGAGCACCCGTTGCTGATACTTACTCGCCTCAATCCATGAGGCTGCTGGGCCTCGCGAGAGGCATGACCGCAGCCGAGGCGAAGCTTCTTGCCGTCCTCGGGGCCGGCGCTTTCGTGCTCGCCAGCACGTACAGCAGCATCAACGTTGCCCTTCCGCGCATCCAGGACGAATTCGAAATTAGCCTCTCGGCCCTGAAGTGGGTCTCGATCATCGGCGCCATCATGGTGGCCAGCCTATCGCTGAGCTTCGGGCGCATGGGCGACTTGATCGGACGCCGGCGCGTTTACCGGGCAGGGATCATCGTCTACACGCTGGGCGCCGGACTGACGGCGCTGGCGTTCTCTTTTCCGCAGCTGATGGCGTTCCGCGTGTTCATGGCTGTGGGCCTGGCCATGTCGAACCCGCTGGCCGGGGCCATCATCGCCGAAGCCGTCGCTCCCGAACGGCGGGGCCAGGCGGTGGGGCTGTACGCCTCCTTCCAGGCGGCGGGCCAGCTCACCGGTCCCACGTTCGGCGGCATCGTCCTCGACCTCGCAGGCTGGCGGGCGATCTTCGTCAGCTACCTCGGGATTGGGGTGGTCCTTTGCATCGCCCAGCAGTTCCTGCTCAAGGGCGCCGAGGAGCGCCGCCACGAGGCCTTCGATTACCTAGGAAGCGCGCTCCTGCTCGTCGGTTACCCGTCGCTTCTGATCGCGTTCAGCGTTGGGCCGGGCTCGGGTTGGGGTTCTCCATTGACCCTCCTCTGGTTCGGGATCGCCGCCGTAGGCCTGACCAGTTTCGCGGCCCGCGAGCTCACGTTCGAAAAGCCGATTTTCCACTTCCGCTTTTTCCGCAGCGCCGCCTTCTGCATTGCCATGTTCACGCTGGCGGTCGCCTCCTTCGTGCAGAGTCCCATGACCCTTTTCGCGCCCATCTACCTGCAGAAGGTGCTAACCATCGACCCGTTTACGGTCGGACTGGTGATGATGGCCTTGCCCGTCTCGACATTGATCGCCGGGCCGGTCGGGGGCGCCCTGGCCGACCGCTACAACCCGCGCGTGATTGCAGGCCTGGGAGCGCTCTTCACTTTGCTGGCGGTGCTTCTTTACTCACGCCTCGGCGTCGAGGCATCGGTGGCCTTCGTCGCCGTCGCCCTCGTGCTCATTGGGCTGGGCGGCGGGTTCTTCCGGCCGGCGAGCCAAGTGGCCGTCTACGGCCTCGTGGAGCGCAAGGACTTCGCCTCCGTCTCGGCGATGCTCGTTCTGCTCCAGAGCCTTTCGGGCACGCTCGGGGCCACCGTCCTGGTGGCGATCAACGAAGCGCGGGCCGGCGGAGACGACGCGGCCGCATTCACGAGCGGCCAGCAGCTGGCGTTCACCGCGCTGCTGCCGCTCCTGGCGCTGGCCGTGGTGACGTCCTTTTTCGGCCTCGGAGCCAGGAAGCCGCGACAAGACGAGGTTCCGGCTCCGTCCCGGGCGGCCTCGGTGGAGCCGCGGGGATAGCCTGAGAGTCGCAGCTTTGGCGTCACCCGCGCACACGAGAAAACGGCCCTCGCGGGCCGTTTCCGAAACTGGGAGCTTGGAGGCGACGGGCGGATTCGAACCGCCGATCGGGGTTTTGCAGTCCGATTCCAGCCGTCCGTCACCGTCCCTTACCGTTCATTCTGAATCTGGAAAGCCGTCCACTCAACCGCTATCGTCCGCCAATGTTTGCTGTCATCCGTCGGTTTTGCTGTCAGTTTTGCTGTCAAAAGCCTCCGCTCTCCGAAAGCCCAGTCGCATCTCGGTGATGCAGGACGAGGGGGGCAGACGGCGGACGCCAACGCTTTTGAAGTTCGGCGCAGGCCC
>DATMBD010000408.1:0-4578 GCA_035559355.1 Dehalococcoidia bacterium | reverse complement strand
TGGACAGCGAGCACAGCGCCATCTGGCAATGCCTCGCCGGCGAGGACGCTTCCGCCGTGCGGCGTCTGGTCCTGACGGCTTCCGGCGGCGCGCTTCGCGATCTGCCCGTCGCCGCCCTCGGCGGCGTCACACCCGATCAGGTCCTCGCCCACCCCACCTGGCAGATGGGCCGCAAGATTACCGTGGACTCGGCAACGCTGTTCAACAAGGGCCTGGAGGTCATCGAGGCGCGCTGGCTCTTCGACGTGCCCTTCGAGCGCATCGAAGTCGTCATGCACCGAGAGAGCATCGTCCACTCGCTGGTGGAGCTCGCCGACGGCTCCGTCAAGGCTCAGCTGTCGTGTCCGGACATGCGCCTGCCGATCCAGTACGCGCTTTGCTACCCGGAGCGCCCCTCCATGGCGGCAGCGCCTCTGGACTTCCCCGCCATCGGCGCGCTCCACTTCGAGTCCCTGGATCTGGAGCGCTACCCGTGTCTCAGCCTGGCGCTCGGCGCGGGCGTCCGCGGCGGGACCTATCCTGCCGCGCTCGCCGCCGCCGACGAGGAGGCCGTCAACGCCTTTCTCGACGGACGCATTCGCTTCCTTGATATTCCGGCCCTCCTCGCAGACACGCTGCAGCACTACGCCGGTGACGACGACATCTCTTTGGAGGCCGTGCTGGAGGCCGACGCCTGGGGACGCAAGTTCGCGTCATCCTGGATAGAGGGCCGTTAGTGGACATAATCACGTCAAATATCGTGCCCTTCCTGGGCATCCTCGTCGTCCTCGTCGTCGTGCACGAGCTGGGCCACTACGTCACGGCCAAGCTCTTCGGCATCCGCGTCCTCGAGTTCGGGATCGGCTATCCGCCCCGCATCTGGGCCTTCAAGCGCGGCGAGACCGAGTACAGCCTCAACATCCTCCCGCTCGGCGGCTTCGTCCGCCTTCTGGGAGAGGAGGACCCCAGCGACCCCCGCAGCCTGGCGGCGCAGCCGCCGCTGGCGCGGCTCATCGTCATGGGCGCCGGCGCGTTCATGAACTTCCTCCTCGCCATCTTTCTGTTCTCGCTGGCGCTCATGATCCCTCGGGAGGTTCCCGTAGGACAGGCCGTCATCGCTCAGGTCGTCCCTGACTCTCCCGCGGCAAAAGCCGGCCTCAAGCCGGGCGACATCATAGAGGAAATCGACGGTCGCAAGATCGAAAGCGTCTCCGAAGCGAGCTACAACATCCGCCTCAACCTCGGCGAGAAAACGGAGATAGTAGTCCGCCGCACCGACCCGATCACGCGTGAAGTGAGCATCGAGAAGGTGCAGGTGACGCCGCGATGGGCGCCGCCCCCCTACGAGTACGTCGTCCAGCCCGGCGACAACGTCGATAAAGTCTCCCAAGCCACCGGCTTCGACCGCGATACCGTCCGCCAAGCGGCGGGCATCGAGACGGAGCTGCCGGCCGGCAAGGAGCTGGTCTTCGGCACCGGCGACGACGCCATCCGCTACGTCACCCGCGAAGGGGACACGATCGAGTTCGTGTCACGCATGCTGCGCGTCTCCGACGAGGAAGTCGCGGCTGCGGCCGGCCTCCCTGACCCGACGACGCTCCAGCCCGGGACGACGCTGCGCTTCGTGCAGGGCGCTACAGGCATCCGGATCGCGTCTCAGTACCCGTACACGGAGACGCGTTCTGAGGATCCCTGGACGGCGCTGAAGAAGGGCTGGCGCTCCACCTTCGACGCCCTCAAGCTCGCCCGCAACGAGGTCTACTCCTGGTTCAAAGGCGGTACCAGCGCGCCGGTCTCTGGGCCTATCGGTATTGCCCAGGTGACGGGAGAAGTCGTGCGGGAGGCGGGATGGAAGAGCCTCATGGACTTCGCCGCGCTCCTGAGCATCAACCTCGCTATCCTCAACATCCTGCCCCTGCCCATGCTGGACGGCGGCCGCATGGCCTTCGTCCTCGTCGAAATCCTGCGCCGCGGCCGCCGCATCGCGCCGGCGAAGGAAGCCCTCGTCCACTTCGTCGGCATGGCGGCCTTGTTGATCCTCGTCGTCGTGCTCAGCTACTTTGACATCGCCCGTATCGTCCGCGGAGAGGAGCTCTTCCGATGATCCCGCAAGCCCGCCGCCGCACGAAGCAAATCCAAATCGGCGACGTGAAGATCGGCGGCGACGCCCCCATCGTCGTCCAGTCGATGACCTCCACCGACACCGCGGACGTGGCCGCGACGGTGCGTCAGATCCACGAGCTCGCCGAACTGGGCTGCGAGGTCGTGCGCGTAGCCGTTCCTGACAAGGAGGCGGCCGAGGCCCTGCCGGAGATCGTAAGGCAGACGCCGGTCCCGCTCGTCGCCGACATCCACTTCGATTACCGCTGGGCGCTGGCGGCGATCAAGGCGGGGTTCCACGGCCTGCGCCTCAATCCGGGCAACATCCGCGATCCCGAGAAAGTAAAAACTGTGGTGAAAGCGGCGAAGGAGCGGAACATACCCATCCGCATAGGCGTCAACGCCGGCAGCCTGCCGCCCCTGCCGCCCCTCGCCGACGGCGAGATGCCGCCGACCATGGTCCAGCGCATGGTGGACGCCGCCCTCTGGGAGATCAACATCCTCGAGGAGATGGACTACGACAACATCAAAATCTCGATGAAGGCGTTCGACGTGCCGACGATGGTCGAGGCCAACCGCCAACTGGCCCGCGTCCTCGACGACCGCGGCACGCCTTATCCCCTGCACCTCGGCGTCACCGAGGCAGGGACGCCTCGTGCCGGCTCCGTCCGCAGCGCCATCGGCATCGGCATACTGCTCTCGGAGGGCATAGGCGATACGATTCGCGTCTCTCTGGCAGCGGACCCGAAAGAAGAAGTGCCGGTCTGCTGGGACATCCTCAACAGCCTGGGACTGCGCCGCCGCGGCGCTACCCTCGTCGCCTGCCCTACCTGCGGACGCATCGAGATCGATCTCATCCCTCTCGCCCAGAAGGTGGAGGAGCACTTCGGCCGTCTGGGCAAGCCGATTACGGTGGCGGTCATGGGCTGCGTCGTCAATGGCCCCGGCGAGGCGAAGATGGCCGACCTTGGCATCGCCGGCGGCAAAGGGCGCGGCGTCATCTTCCGCAAGGGTGAGGTGGTCCGAACCGTCGACGAAGCTCAGTTCCTCGATGCGCTGATCGAGGAAGGCGACCGCGTCATCGCGGAGATGGAGGGCCGCGAACCCGCCCCCTACGCGAGCGACGACGTCCTCATCCCCATCCAGGCGCTGTAGCGCGCCGGGCAAGCAGACCCGAAGGCTTTAATCGGGAAGCAATCGAAAAGAGGCGCCTTCTCTCGTGCGCAGCACGCCGAAGTGGCGCCTGTCCAGGGTGACGACTACGTCCGTCCTCAGCCGGTCCGCTAGCGCGGCCACGGAAGCATCCGTGCCGCCCAAAGGCAAGTCGTCAGCACGTTCGAGGACGGCCACGCATTTGGCGTGGTCATCGTCGTCGGCGTCCACGGCGGCGTAGAGGGGGCCGGCGTCAACGGTCGCGATCACGGCCCCACTCTGCTTTGAGGATGGCATCCAGGTCGCGGGCGGTGGTTCGATAGCCGCTGCGCCCCAGGCCAACGAAGGGCAGCTTTCGCTGGGTCTCGCGCCCGAGCCGGGCCTCGAGCGCCTCTCGGGCGATTTGGGACACGGAGACTCGCCTGCGCCGGGCTTCCCTCGCCACGGCTGCAGCGAGCGAGTCCGGCAAAGTAATGGTCGTTCGCTTCATACGCGCATACTATCATACCAAGGACGAAGCTCACCCAGCCCTCGGCCGCCAGCGCTCGCTCGCAGCCCGCTTGGCCCGTCCCTGACGCCGCCCCTGCCTATGCAGCCCTAGCGCAGGCTCTTGCGCCAGCCATTGGCCAGCGCCTCGGCCTCGGTGCAGAACCAGCGCTCCCCCCGCGATGGGTCGATCACCGTCGCGTCGTAGAACTCGCCGCCGGGGACGTGGTAGATCTTCTCGCGCGTCGACTGGCTGACGTTGCCCTTGATCACGCAGCCCGGCGGCGGCGTCACGCAGCCTTGGGGGCAGCCGCGGGCCGCCGGCTGCGGCGTGGGCGTGGCCGCGAAGCAGGCGCCCCAGAGACCCCTGCCCGCTGCCCGCGCCTCCTGCTGCGCCGCCAGAAAGCGGTCCGCGTACTTGACGTCGGGTGGGAAGGTGGAGACCACGGCGTAGCCCTCACGCACGAGCGTCTCGTTGACCATGGTGCCGTCGACGTAGACGTAGCGCAGCAGGCGGCCGAAAGCGTCGGTCTCGCTGACGTCCTTTTCGAGTTCCACAGCCCGGCCTTCTACCAGCGCCCGGTTGCGGGCCGAGGCCTCTTGTCCGTAGCAACCGACGGGCCGCCGCGGGTCCACGGTCTCCGGCGTGTCCACGCCGATGTAGCGCACGCGGGCCGTCCCGCCGCCGATTTCGACGTCGATCGTGTCGCCGTCCACGACGCGGACGACGATCGCGGTCTCGCGGCCGGGCGCCGCGGCGGAAGCGGGATTGGGGGGCTGCGCCTCCGCATTCGTCGGCGCCGCGTCGAGGCTGCCTGGGGAGGCGGGGGGCGCGGCAGGCGCGCCGGCTTGGCCGGGCCC
>DATMBD010000407.1:0-5389 GCA_035559355.1 Dehalococcoidia bacterium | reverse complement strand
CGGCCAGTACATCCGCCTGTCCGGAACCTCCTCACACCGCATCAACCCGTTCGACTTGCCGGACGATGGACTGTCAGCAGACGGCGATGGCGCCCTTGATCCGCTCACCGAGCGCTTGCAAAGCCTTCAGGGCCTCCTCGGCCTGATGCTCGCCGACCGCGGCTCCACCTTGAGCCAGCGGGAGAAGGGCGCGCTCGACGCGGCGCTGCTTGAAACTTATCGGCGCGCCGGCATAACCAGGGATCCAAGGACACATTCTCAGCCCGCACCCGTGCTGCGCGATCTCCACGCAGTACTTCGCGAGCAGGGCGATCCGCACGGCTTGGCCGACCGGCTGGAGCGCTATGTCGACGGCAGCTTGGGCCAGGTGTTCTCCTCGCCCACGAGCGTCGACCTGGACCGGCCCTTCGTCGTTTTCAACGTGCGTGACCTGGACTTCGAGCTGCGGCCGCTGGGCGTGTACCTGATTGCCGACTACATCTGGCGGCAGGTACGGCGGTCCCGACGACCGCGCATGCTCCTGATCGACGAAGCCTGGTCGCTGATGCAGCACGAGGAGGGGGCTCGCTTCCTCTCCTCAATGTCGCGGCAAGCGCGCAAGTACTACCTGGGCCTCACCACGGTCACCCAGGACGTTGAGGATTTCCTGGCCACGCCGGAGGGTCACACCGTGCTGGCCAACAGCTCGGTGCAGCTGCTGATGCGCCAGGACAGCTCCACCATAGACGCGGTCGCTCAGACGTTCCGGCTCAGCGCCGGTGAGCGCGAGTTCCTGCTGTCGTGTCGCAAGGGCGAAGGGCTGTTCTTCGCGCGAGGCAACCACATCGCGCTGAGGGTGGAGGCGAGCCCGATGGAGCACTCGCTGGTCACGACCGACCCGGCCGAGCTCGCCGAGCGGGAGGAGGTGAGGGCGAGGTGACGATGTACGACATCGAGCAGATCAAGCAGCGCAACCCGATCGAGGAGGTGATCTCTCGCCACGGCATCGCGCTCCTGCGCAAGGGCTCCCGCTTCGCCGGCCGCTGCCCCTTTCACGACGACGACTACCCGAGCCTCGTCGTCTATCCGCAGACCCGCAGCTTCTTCTGCTTCGGCTGCGGCGCCCACGGCGACGTCATCGACTTTGTGCAGCGTATCGATGGCCTCGGCTTCCGCGCAGCCCTCGAGCGCTTGGACGGCGCGCCGAAGCCGGCGTCACCGGAGCCCAAGGCGAGTGGTGGGATGTCACTGGACGACCGCATGATCCTCACCGCCGCCAGCGCCGTCTACCACGAGACCTTGCTTCGAACGCCGCACGCGCTGGCATATCTGGAGACTCGCGGCATCGGGGTGCCACTCGCGCGGCGCTGCCGTCTTGGGTTCAGCGACGGTCACTCTCTGCGGGACTACCTGCAGCGACGTCGCCTGAGCCTGCGACGGGCGGCAAAGATGGGCCTTCTTTGGCGTGACGGCGGCGAGACGATGGCCGGACGGATCACCATCCCGGAGCTGCGCGGCGACCAGTGCGTGTGGATGGTTGGAAGAGCGCTCGACGACGAGCGGCAGCCGAAGTACCGAGGCCTCTCGCTGCCCAAGCCAGTGCTGGGCTACGAACGCGTGCGCGGCCGGCCCCGCGTCTTCGTCACGGAGGGCCCCTTCGACTACCTGACCGGTGTGGGCTGGTCGCTACCGATCTGCGCCCTGCAGGGAACCAGGGTGCAGGCGGATCGCCTCGGCTTTCTGCAACGTGTTCGCAGGCTTCTGATCGTCTTCGACAACGACGAACCGGGCCGGGCAGCCGCACACGAGCTGGCGTCCCGATTCGGCCCTGCCGCGCGCGTCGTGACCCTTCCCGAGGGTGTGAAGGATCTGAACGACCTGGGCCGGCTGCCCGAGGGCCGCGCCACCTTCTTCAGGCTGCTCAAGCGGGCAGAAACGGAGGACGGCGATGTGGCCGAAGCGCGCTGACCTCTCGCCCTTCCTCATGGAAGTCTTGGGTTCACGCTGGGACGAGGACCCCGTCCAGCGGTCGCGGGCCATGTTTGCCGGCCTGGCAGCGGTCGAAGGCCTCTCGTTCGAATTCGTGGCGCGACCGCGCGAGCTCCGCTTCTACGTGCGGGCGGCTTCCGCGGCTGGCATTGACGCGGCACTCGACCAGTTGCGGGCCGCCTACAACCAGGCGGCCCTGCATCAACTGGACGTGAGCGAGAGACCCTACCTCGATCCAGCTTGGACAGGACCAGGCGAGACCTGCAGCATGACTTCCCTGCGCCTCGCCCGTGACTCAGTTCTGCCGTTATTCACAGGAGTTCGCTCCGGAGACCCTCTCCCCGGCGTTCTTGCCGCAGCCGCCGGCGTGACGGGAGCGGAGAGAATTGTCAGCCAGCTGGTGCTGTCACCGGCGCCGAGAGGTTGGCAGGAAGGAGTCCAGGGGCAGATCGCCGTTCGATCGCGCTACCGGCGCGATGAGGCTGTCGGCGGAGGCACGCGAGACATCCTGCCCCTGATGGGCTTGCTTGGGCTCGGCGCTGTCGGCCTCCAGGGTTACGAATGGTATCAGCAGGGCCAGTTCCTGGCCGTGGTTGGGCTCGGCGCGGCATCGGTGTTGGGCGCGCCCCTCGTCATGGCGCTCGCCAGCCGCTTCTTGGGCGTCCGCGACGATCTGCCTGCCGACCTTCTCGAGGAGAAGCTAGCCGCTCCAGCCTTCACCGCGGAGCTGCGCATCCTTGCATTTGGTCCCAAGGAGATTGGCAGGAAGCGCCTCGATACTCTCGCGAGCAGAGTCGCCGCCGCCTACCAAGCCTTCGACCATCCGCTCGGCAACGGCTTGCGACCACGTCGGCTTCGAGGCAGCCATGAGTCGCTCCGGATTGTTCGCACAAGCGGCAGGCGAGACGTTCTCAATGCTGCTGAGCTCGCTGTGCTCTGGCATCTGCCGGCCACGGGCGGATTTGCTACGTCTGCGAGTGCTGCTGCACATCAGGTCTTGCCTTCTCAAGACGACGTTGGCCGCGGTTGCCGCGTCGGCGTCTCGGCCCATCAGGGCTGCGAAACGGCCGCGTACATGCCGTCGGGCCTGCTCTTCAGAAATCAGCTGATCGCCGCCAAGACGCGGCGAGGCAAATCGACGCTGCTGATTCATCAGGCGGCTCACCTGATGCAGCGCCTGGCGGAAGGTCGTGAGCGTCTCCTACTGGTTGTCGTCGATCCTCACCAGGACCTCGCGGAAACCGTGCTCGGCCTCGTTCCGCCCGGTCTCGAGGACCGAGTGGCTTACCTCAACCTGGCGGATAGGCAGCGGCCCGTCGGCTTGAACCTGCTGGACGTCGCGCTCTTTCCCGACCGCGACCGGACGGCGGAGAACGTGGTCACGATCATGCACCGGCTCTGGCCCGACAACTGGGGTCCGCGCATGGAAGGTGCTCTGCGAGCGTCGATCATGGCCCTGCACGAGGCCAACCAGGCGCGCCGCCGCGAGGAGCAGTACACCCTGCTCGATGTCGTACCGATGCTGAGCAACGAGCAGTTCCGCCAGGAGGTGCTCAAACAGGTCCCGGACCGGACGCTCTGGGCCTGGTGGCGCGACAACTTCAACGACATCGGCCGCGTCCTGCAACAGCAAACGGCGAATCCGGTGACGACCAAGGTGGGCCGCTTCCTCGTCACGCAGGCTTCGCGGCTCGTACTCGGCCAGCCGGTGTCGACGTTCGACCCGCGGCCCCTCCTCAAGGACGGCGGCGTCCTGGTTGTGAACTCGGCTGTTGGCCTCCTCGGCGAGGGCGCGTCATCCCTGGTCGGCGCCACCGTCCTCAACCTGATGGGCCTCGTAGTCGAGGAACAGGTGGCGCTGCCGCCGTCCCAGCGCTCGCGGCTGGTAGCGCTCGTCGATGAGTCCAGCACGCTCGGCGCGGCCGACTATCCGCGCATGCTCAGCGAGCTGGGCAAGTACGGCGCCAGCTTCGTCCTGGTGACTCAATCGCTCGCCAAGCTCGACGCTATCGATGACGCTCTGCGACCGACGCTCTTTTCCAACATCGACGGGCTCACGGTCTTTCAGGTCAGCGCCCAGGACGCCCG
The DNA here is from genome assembly GCA_035559355.1 of Dehalococcoidia bacterium. Classification (GTDB taxonomy): domain Bacteria; phylum Chloroflexota; class Dehalococcoidia; order DSTF01; family WHTK01; genus WHTK01. The sequence goes on along the minus strand of DATMBD010000407.1, from coordinate 1,333 downwards.
CTACCTGGCCCCCGAGCTCGGTGGCGATCTCGACGTCGCCGACCTCACGTCCCTCAACGACTTTGAGTGCTACGCCCGCTGGTGGGCGGAAGGGCGGAGGCTGCCAGCGTTCTCCCTCCGGCTCGACCCGCCTCCGCCCACCAGCCCTGCCCGGTTGAGGGCTGTCATCGAGCGCTCGGCGGAGCGCTACGGACGACCGCGCGAGCAGGTCGCGCGGGAGATCGAGGAGCTCGTGGTGCAACACAGCCCGCCGAAGCCGCAGCGCGGCCAGCGGGCTCAGGCCGATGGTGGCGAAGCGGAACCAAAGAGCGCGTCCACCACCAACAAGCAGGAGCCAATGACCCAAGCGCGCCCGTCTCCATCCGGGCGCAACCAACACCGCCCTCAGGCGAAGCAGTCAGGAACGCCTCGATCATGAATAGAGAATGGGACGCCATTGATTGGATCGGCCGACTGCCGCTGCTCGGACCCTTCGACCTTTCACGCTTGCTCGGTCTTGGCGAGCGAGAGGCGAGAAGTCTTCTCTCGGGGCTCCATCACGGCGGCTGGCTGGAGTCGCTGCAGGTGGAGTCGCCTGATCTGGAGCCAGGCCGTGTCTACGCCCTCTCACGTCAAGGAGTCCAAGCCCTGGCCGCTGCTCTCGGCCTTTCCCCTCGGGAGCTTGAGGTTGCATTCCCAGCAGCGGAAACGGAACTGGCCCAACGCCTGGGACGAGTCGAGATAACGGTGGGCGTCAATCGCTTCGCCGCTGAGCTCGTCGCCGCTCTTGACCGCGAAGAGGCAATCGAGTTGGAGGATCTGCGTGCTCTGCCATCGCGCAGACCTTCCTGGGCTTGGTGGCCGGCGGACGTCCAAGCGTACGGATGCCTGCGCGCTCGAGAGATAGTCGCCCCCTTCTTTGTCGCGTGGGACCGCGCCGGCGCGCCCACCGCCCACCGCAGGAAGCGGTTCGGCTCCTGGTCCAGCTTCCGGGACAGCGAACAGTCATGGGGGCGTGACGGTATGCCGTCCATCCTCATCGTTTGCCCAAGCGAGAAAGAGACCTTCGAGTGGGGACGAGCCGTTCTGGCGAGCGCGGACCGCCGGTCCAGCAAGCCTCTGCCTGTCCTGCTGACAGAGGTCAATGCCGTTTTCGCGGCAGACCCCCTGGAGGAAGTCTGGCGCCGCGCCGGGGACTTGCAGGAGTCGTCACTCACCGATCTTCTGGCCTGGCGCTGGAGCATGCCTCAGGAGCCAGCCAATCCAGGCTTCATTGGGCCGCTCCCTCCCCTGGATCAGATCACGCTTCTACAGACGTCCGGTTCGAGCACGGTGAGGCAGCCGACGATTGGTG
>DATMBD010000406.1:0-4897 GCA_035559355.1 Dehalococcoidia bacterium | reverse complement strand
GCCATGGCTCATGACCAAGAGCGGCGGCTTCTCGCCGGCCGGCCCCCGGAAGTCCTTGTTCAGAGGCGGATAGTAGAAGCCGAACGCCGTGGTTCCCCCTTCCGTAGGGAACTCGATCGTCTCCGGAATCGAGACGTAGCCGGGATCCAGGCGAACGTCGCTGGCCGCCTTGAGGAGGTCCATCTCCCCCGAGACGGCCTCGAAGCTGTAGAGCGCCATCGGCCGATCGGGAGCGCCGCCCAGGAAGAGCACCCGCCCGTTCGCCGCGCGCACCGAGGCGATGGCCGTGAAAGGCGTCTGCAGGTCCTGAAGGCGGCCGCTGGCCGCGTCGATCTGGGCCAGGCGCCAGGACCCTTGCACGCAGTAGGCGCAGACGACGCGGTCGCTGCCGGCGAAATCGTAGGTGGACATGCCGAACTGCCAGAGCGGCAGGCCGAACTCGGCCTCCATGGGCGCCATTGGCTCAACCTTCGAGCCGTCCCAGCGGTAAAGGTTCCACCAGCCGGACGGGTCCGACACGAACCAGAGGCTACCGTCCGGGGACCACTCGGGCTGGAAGACCGACTCGGAATCGCCTCCCGCCACCAGCCGAGCGTCCGCCGTGCCCCCGCGGGAGTCCAGGCCAGCCACGAAGAGGCGGCAGCCGTCCCACGGCATGTTGGGATGGTCCCAGGACAGCCAGGCAAGCCGGCTTCCGTCGGGGCTGAGACGCGGGGAGGCGTAGAAGTCGTTTCCCTGGACGAGCACCGTCTCCTCGCCGGACGCGAGGTCCACGGCGACGATGGTGTTGATGGGCTCGCCGCCGCGGCGATGGTCTTCGCGCACGCAGACCAGGCGCCGCCGGCGCCCGTCGACCACGGCGTCGGCGTAGCGCAACCCCTCTTCCCGGGTCAGGGCCTGCGGCTCAACGCCAGGGGCCGTCCGGTACAGACGCTGGTCCGCGAAATTCGAGAAATAGATCGTTTCTCCATCGACCACGTAGTCGCCGCCGCCGTACTCGTGAACACGCGTCCGGGCGTTGAAGGGAGGGGGAAGCACGTCCTGGTGGCTACCATCAGGCCCGCGACGGACGATGACGTTGCGGCCGCGCTCCATCGGCCGCGACTCCACCCAATAGACATCGCTGCCGGCAAACCGCGGCTGGCTGATGCCGATGCTCGCCGAGACGATGAGGTCCGCCGTGATCGGGGAGCGCCAGGAGCCGTAAGGGGCCTCTGCCATGCAGTAGAGGATACCGGAGCCGGCGGCCCGCGAGCAGAGTCAAACCTGGCGTCTGCGAGCACTGCGCGCCGCCTGAAGCGGGACGATTGTTCGGAGCGGCGCGAAAGCGTCTAATGAGCACCAGACAGATGCCGGACTGCAGGCCCCGAACTTGAGGCGAAGACTGCGCGCCGTTCCCGTGCTGGGGCCGCTGGCCCGCGCCGTGCAGCGGACCATCGCGAACTCGGACTGGCTGGACTGGATCGGAGAAGAGATTCGGGAGCTGAGACGAAACGAGCAGCGGGCCGCCGACCGGACAGAGGAGCGTATGCGCCTCATCGAAAACCAACTCCAGGAGCTGGCGGACCGAATGGGGCCCGATGTCTCCGACTCAGTGGCCCGGGCGCTGGAGCGCGGACCCCATGACCCCGGCCTGGCCGCCGTGCTCGTCGGCTTGGCCGATCTGTCGACGCCGTGGGCGGGCAACTACACGAAGGCCGTCGACGAGGAGTACGTCCAGGCCAACTACAGGCACCACAAGCCCGTCTTTGACCTGGTAGAAAAGCTTGCCGGCAAGGCCGCTCCCGGCCGCCCGCCGCGCATCCTCGAAGTGGGCATGGGACTCGGGACGATGTGCATCCTCCTCTCCCGCCGCAACTTCGAAGTTACGGGCATCGATCAGGACGCCCTGCAGGTGGCGCGCGCCAAGCAGCTCTGCCGCCGCCTCGGCGGCTTCGCGCGCTATCTATGCATGGACCTCTTCGACCTCGGAATGCTGCAGGCGAATAGCTTCGACGTGGCTTTTTCCCAAGGCACTCTGGAGCATCTGGGGCCGTCAGAAGTGGTCCGCGCCCTCCAGGTCCAGTTGCACGTCGCCCCTTACGTGGTGTTTTCGGTGCCCTCAGTGGACTGGCCTGGAAAGGAAGTCGGCGACGAACGGCGGCTGACAACGGAGGAGTGGGATACCACTATCCGCGCCGCCGGGCTGGAGCCGCTGAGCCTCGAGTACTACGGCGACGCCCGTTGGCACGTCCTCGCCGCCATCGGCCGGCCCTCCTGAGGAACTCGCAGGGCTCTTCCGTTCCGTACCGTTTCCAGACACCGCGGCCCTTCCTTACCTGCCTGGCGAGATGCGGAAGGTTAGCCTGAAGGTGGCAAGGCAATCGGCAATTCCGAGGACTTAGTCGAGAGGACGCATGACCACGCCGGTCGCCAGTTTCGGGTAGAAATAGGTGGACTTGCGCGGCATGCGGTCGCCGGTCTCGGCAACGGCAATCACCTGCTCCACGGGCGTGGGGTTGAGGAGAAAGGCAACGTCCCATTCGCCTGAGGAGACGGCTTCGAGGGCGCGGTGGTGGCTTTCGGTGTAATCGATGTTTTCGGGGCTGCCATCGAAGCCCAGCGCCGGGAGCACCGCGTGCGCGAGCACGGTTACGTCCAGGCGCCGCCATTCCATTGGATGATCCGCGGGCGTCCGCGCGATTACGGCGTGCGGGTCCCGCGGCGTCAGGAGGTGGAGCCTTCCCGGCTCGAGGCCGATGGCGCCGAACGCCGGGGCCGCGCCTCCGGCCTCCCGGAGCCGGCGCATCAACGCTTCCAGGTTCGGTTCGTTGGCGACGCCGCCGTCTTCGAGGGAGAAGAGGCGCAGGCTGCGCAGCTGCACGCGAAGGGGCTTGGGCAGGCGCACGAGGCGATGGGTCGGCAGGATGACGAGGCCGGGATCCGCGATCGAGACGAGGGCGGCGAGGATGAAATTCTCCGGCTCCTCACCGGTCCAGTTGGCAGCGGCGGCCCGCCATTCGTCACGGTAGGCAAGCGCCGTCTCGTAGCGATGGTGACCATCGGCGAGATAGAGCTTGCGCCCCTGAAAAGCGGCGCAGAACGCGGCCGCCGCTTCAGGCTTCACGGGCCGCAGGATGTGGCGTTCGGCCGGCAGGACGGCGTCGAGCACAGGCTCGTCGAGGTCCTTGTCCGTGAAGGCGGGCACGCCATCGGGAGCGTGGAGCGCCAGGACGGGGCTGAGCTGGACGCGCGTGGCCTGGAGCAGCCGCATGCGATCGAGCTTGGCGCCCGCACCCGTGACCTCATGCGGGAGGACCACGCCCTTCTCCCACGGCTCCAGGCGGAGGGCGCAGAAGACCGCCCGGCGGGTTCGATTGACGCCATCCAGCGTGAATTCCTGGTCGTAGACGTAGAGCCTCGGCTCAGCGTCCCGGCAAAGGACACGCCGCTCGATCCACTCCGAGAGGTCGCGGTGGGCGACGGCGTAGTGGTCCATACCCGGCGCAAGGTCGGGACGGTCTTCGGCGTAGTCGACGCGCGAAACGTTGTAGGGGCTGCGCGCGTACAGCTCCAGCCGTTCGCGCCCAGCGACCACGTCATAGGGCGGGGCGACGAGGCGGGCGGGGTCACCCGCGACGGCGGGATCGTAGCGCAGGGCTCGGAAGGGCCTGATGTCAGCCACGTCTCATGATAGGCGCGGTGATGGCGCTGGCGGAACGGCCGCCGCGGCCCTCGCGCCTCCATTGACCGAGCCGTTGCTTGAAGCGCAGCTCTCGCCTAAGCTGCCGAATTCATCCTGCAGGATCGTTTGACGCCAGAGGCCGTCGATTTCGACTCTTCGAGAGCCCGCTAGGCGGTGTCGGCGGCGCGGGAGGTCTGCGCCAGCCACGCCTCGAAGTCGAGCTCCGACCAGCCGCCCAGAGGCGGCCGTGGCGGATGCGGCTGCGGCCTGCCGGCGGGGCGGAGGGGCTGCGGCGGTCTCGGCGGCCGGATTGCCGGCCCGGGCGCGGTCACGACGCGAGAGTTGGTTACGGGGTCGCGCGGGTTCCAGAGCACAGCCCGGCCGCGGCGATCCTGGTGCGTCAGCCCCACCACGGGCCCCAGCCATTGCAGGGTAGCGGCCGAAAAAGCTTCCCCGTGGTGGACGAAGGCCACCCAGTTCAGTGAAGCGTCGAAAACGTGCTCCCCGTCCGTCCAGGCGACGAGACGGACGTGCCGATCGTAGAGCTCATCAAACATGGGCGCCTGCCCGCCATTCAGGCCTTCGATGGCGGAGGCCCGCACCTGCCGCCGCCATCCCTGAAGGCATGCCCCCTTCGCACCCTCAAACCGGTACTCCGCTCCGACGTTACAGGAGAGGCAGCCCCGCGGCAGCCAGCACGGCCCGCTGGATGGCGAAAGACTCGCGTATGCCCTTGTCCGCCAGTTCCAGGAGCAGGTCCATGGACTCGCGGCTGAAAGTTCCGTGCTCGGCCGTGCCCTGCACCTCCACGTAACGGCCTTCGCCCGTCTTGACGATGTTGAAGTCCACCTCTGCGCGCGAGTCCTCTTCGTAACAAAGGTCCAGCATCGGCTGGCGGTCGACGATGCCGACGCTCGTGGCCGCAACCGGGCAGCGGATGGGCAGGGCGGGGAAGGTCCCGTCCTCCACGAGCTTGTGCATGGCCTGGACGATGGCGACGTATGCTCCGGTTATCGAGGCGGTGCGGGTGCCGCCGTCCGCCTGGATCACGTCGCAGTCGACCGTGAACGTCCGCTCGCCGAGGCTGTCGAGGTCGATGACGGCCCGCAGCGAACGGCCGATGAGGCGCTGAATTTCGTGGGTGCGCCCGCCGACGCGGCCCAAGGTGGACTCGCGGGGCGTCCGCACCTGGGTCGAACGCGGCAGCATCGCATATTCAGCCGTCACCCAGCC
>DATMBD010000405.1:0-5332 GCA_035559355.1 Dehalococcoidia bacterium | reverse complement strand
GAGCCCGCCCGCCACGGGCATGATCGAGCGCCGGATCAGCGGCTGCGAGAGGGCGGGGTTGCGCGGCCGCACGCCGGCCTGAACGGCGCGCAGGCGCGCCACCACGGGGTCCATCGGCCGGGCGTTGAGGCCCACGACGATCAGGAAGACCGACAAAAAGACCAGCAGAATCGTCAAAACTTCCAGCATTGCGTTTCCCCTAGAAGTCGATCCTGGTCAGACGCCGCATGACGACGAACCCAAGGACGTCCAACACGACGCCCATCACCAGGAGGATGTTGCCCGTCGTGGTCACGAAGAGCGGCTTCATGAACTCCCAATTGGATAGCGAAAGGAACACGGCCATGATCACGGGCACGGCCGCGACGATGTAAGAGCTCAGCCGCTGCTGCGCTGTCAGGGCCATGACGTGGCCGCGCAGCTCCCGCCGCTCGCGGATGGTCCTGGCGACGTTGTCGAGGATGTCCGCCAGGCTGCCGCCGACCTGCCTCTGAACGAGGACCGCGTTGACGGCGATGTCCACCTCGTAGCTCTCGATTCGTTCCGCAAGGTGCCGGAGGGCGTCATCCAGGGAAGCGCCGACGTTGACCTCCTCCAGCATCTCCTCGATCTCCTGCTTCAGAGGCCACTCCAGCTGGTTCAGCGACATCTGGCAGGCCTGAAGGAAGCTGAACCCCGCCCGCAGCGACCCGGCGATGTTCACCAGCGCCTCGTCCAGACGGGCCTCGATGGCGTCCTGGCGGCGTTTCACCCGTCGGCGAACGAAGAAGCCCATGTACCAGTAGACGAACACGCCCAGCCCCACCGCCGCGACCAGGAGGAGGACCTCCCCTGTCGCGAGGCCGATCACGGCCAGGACCAGGAACGCCGCCAACGTCGTCAGGACACGGAAGGCGATGAACTCCGAGAGGTGGAGGTTCACCTCCGCGCGCTGCAGCTCCAGGCTGGCCTTCTCGGCCCAGCTGTACTTCGAGAGGGCGCGGTCGACGGGCGTGAAGATCGGGCTCGAGCGGCCCTGGACGAGCACGTCTTGCGAAGGACGGATCCCCGGCCTCATGCCGATGCCCGTGCGCCGGACACGCCAGGCAACCCGGTTCCGGTCCGCGGAGATCAGCGACCAAGCGCCGTAGCTCACCAGGAACACGGCCAAGGCGCCGCAGATGCTCGTGATTAATACCAGCGTGTCCATCACATGGGCCTCAAGAACATGGCCACGGGCAGTTCGATCCCTGCCGATGCGAAGAGGTGCTGGTAGTGCGGCCGGATGCCCGTCGGCACGAGGTCGCCGATGATCCGGCCCTCGGCGTCGACGCCGCGCCGCTCGAACAGGAACAGGTCCTGCATGCTGATCGTGTTCCCTTCCTGGCCCGTGATCTCGGTCACGCTGACGATGCGGCGGGTGCCGTCCGAGAAGCGCGAAATCTGGACGATGAGGTGAATCGCGGAGGCGATCTGCTCCCGGATCGCTGAGATCGGCAGCTCGTAGCCGGCCATCAGCACCATGTTCTCGATGCGGGCAAGAGCGTCCCGGGGTGAGTTGGCGTGGATCGTCGTCAGGGAGCCCTCGTGGCCGGTGTTCATGGCCTGCATCATGTCGAAGGCTTCCGCGCCGCGAACCTCGCCGACGATGATCCGGTCCGGGCGCATGCGCAGGGCGTTGCGCACGAGATCCCGCTGCGTGACCTCGTTCTTGCCCTCGATGTTCGGGGGCCGCACCTCGAGGCCGATGACGTGTTCCTGCTGCAGCCGCAGCTCGGCCGGGTCTTCGATGGTGATGATCCGCTCCCGTTCGCCGATGAACGCCGAGAGGGCGTTGAGGAGCGTCGTCTTGCCGGTGCCGGTGCCGCCCGAGATGACGATGTTCAGCCGCGCCCGGATCGCCTTCGCCAGGAAGTCCGCGACCTGATCGTTCAAGGTGCCCACGGCCACCAGATCGTTCACCGTGTACTTGTCGCCGAGGAACTTCCGGATCGTGATCACCGGGCCCTCGTAGGCGATGGGCGGGATGATCACGTTGACGCGGGATCCGTCCGGCAGGCGCGCGTCCACGTAAGGCGAGGACTCGTCCACGCGCCGGCCGAGCGGCGCGATGATCCTCTGGACGATGCGCATGATGTGGTCGTCATCGCGGAAGTGGATGCGCGACTTGTAGATGACGCCGTTCTCTTCGTAGTAGACGAGGTCCGGGGCGTTGACCATGACCTCGGAGATGGCGGGGTCCCGCACCAGCTTCTCGATCGGGCCCAGGCCCAGTACCTCGTCGGCGACAGCGTCCAGCACCAGGTCGCGGGCCTCGCCCACCACCTGCGGCGCCACCTCCGCCAGCGTGCGGCGGGCGGCGGAGACCACCGCCTCGTAGGCCTGGTCCGGGGCCAGCTGCGCCAGCTTCTTCGGGTCGATCTCGGTGATCAGGCGCTGATGGACGGCGTGGACCAGGTCCAGATCGGCCTGCTCGGACGCGCGGTCTTCGTTGATCAGGACGTCCGCGAAGGCGTCCGTCCTCAGCCCGAAGGGCGTCCCTTCTTGTTGCCACTCCCAGCGGCTCATTCCGTACCTCCTTGGACGGCCGGCACCAGCGGCTCCCGCTCGGCGGTGACGGCGCTTCCGCTGCTGCCAAAGAGCCTGCGCTCGCGCTTGCCGCCGCTGATCGCCAGGGCCAGGTCGATCATGCTTTTCGCGCCCTTGCTGTTCGGCTTCGACATCACCAAGGGCGACCCCAGCTGGCCGCCCTTCGCGACAGCCTTGTCGAAGGGGACCGTCCAGAAGACCTCGCAGCCCGTGACCTCGCTCACCTGCTTAGGGTCGACGCGGTGGACGGTGGACTGGTGGTTGATGACGAGCTTGACGCGCTCCATGGGGAAGTCCGCGCCGCTCAGCATGTCCACCGCCATGGCGCAGTCCTTGATGCTGGAGACGTCCAGCGTCGTCACGAGCAGCACGAGGTCCGAAAGGTCGAGCGCCACGCCGACGAGCTCCGTGAAAAAGCCCGGCGTGTCCAGCACCACGAAGTCGTGCGTCTCCGCCAGGAGCTTGATCAGGCGCTCGACGTGCCCCGGCTGCACCTGACGCCACTCCGAGGGCCTCGTCGGCGCCGGCAGCACGTAGATGCCGCTGTGGTGCTGCGTCAGGTACTGGCGGATGTTGAAGCGGTCGATCTCGTCTATGTGGCGCACGGCGTCGCCGATGTTCTTCTCGGGCTGCAGGTCGAGCACGAGGGCGACGTCGCCGAAGCGCGTGTCGATGTCCAGGAGGGCGACCGATTCGTGCCGGAAGCGCGACAGCGCCACGGCCAGGTTCGTCGCCAGCGTCGTCTTGCCGATGCCGCCCTTCGCCCCGAAGAGCGATATGACGATGCCCTCGCTCACCGGCGCCTTGTCGCCGAGCTCGCTGAAGCGCCGACGTTCGATCTGCGCGAAGGCCTTGGTCAGCGCGTCCAGGAAGTCCTTGGAGCTGACCGGCTTCGGCAGGTAGTCATGGGCTCCGGCCTGGATGGCGCGGCGCGCCGCGCTCAGGTCGGCGATGTCCGAGTACACGATCAGCGGCGCCGCGGGCAGGCTGAGCGTGATCGACTCCAGCGTCTGCTCCGGCCGCGCCGACGGCTCCTGCCACGCGACCGCCACCGCATCCGGCTTCTCTGCGTTGATCAGCGTCAGCGCGTCCGCGCCGTAGTCCGCTTCGCCGACGACGACGATGCCGGCGCGCTGCAGCTGCTTTTTCAGATCGGTCCGATAGTTGATGTCGGGGTCTACGATCAGGAGACGGATGTTGGCCAATGTCTTCTCCGGCGGGGACTAGTCTTCGATGAGCGTGACGATCGGCACCACCTGGGCGCGAGCGTCTTCGCCGAACGGCCGCAGCGACAGCCGCAGCTCGCCTTGGAGGTCAGCTATCGACATGATCTGCGCCTGCTGAGGCGTGACCTCGAGCGTGACCGTGGAGGCGCGCGGGTTGGGCTTGTCCACCTCCAGGAAGGCGCCCGTGCGCTGCGTCTCGCCCGTGGGCTGGCTGGCCTCCGGCGGCAGGTTCTGGGCCACGGCCAAAACCTTGATGTTCTGGAGGAGCGTGAAGGTGACGCGCGCGTCCTGCGGCACCACCAGAGGCGGCGCCGGCTCGCCCGTGAACTGGCTTAGGAGCGAGCTCACATCGCCGCCGCGGGCGATGCGGAAGACGCCGATGACGTCCACGCGGTTGCCGGGGGCGATGTTGCCGCCCGCCGTGACCACCTCGTTGACGTTGATGGACACGGCCCGCATGCCGGGGCTGACCGCGAAGGTGAGGCCTTCGCCCGTGGACGTGCTCACGGCCGAAGGCAGGATGGGCGTCCCCGCCTTGACGTCCGTGGCCGTGACGCGGTTCACGAGCTGGCCCACGGTGGTGAACGCGTCTGCGTCCACCTCGTCGATGGCGTAGGTCTTGGTCGTCAGCATTTCGCGGGTGAGGCGGGTGCGCGCCGGGATGTCCTGGGCCGCGACCACGGCCACGCGCGTGGCCGGCACCACCTTCTCCTCGCCGCCGGAGCCGCTGAGGATGACGGCGATCAGGATCGCGGCCAGGACGCCGAGTCCGAGGCCCGCGAGGAGGATGATCCGGCCGCCTCCCTCGCCGCCGCGCGCCCTTGCTGCTAGTTCCTCTGAAGCCATGGGTTAGGGGTCCTCGTTTCCTTTGGTCTGTCTGTTATCCAAACGCCGCTTGCGGCGAAACACTACTTCACCAACACCACGTGCACGGCGCCACCCGGCATCGTCCCCACGCCCGAGACCTTGAAGTTGACCGGGCGCGACTCAACGAACATGCCGTATATGGCGTCGTTGCCACCGTTACCACCGATGCTGCAATCGAATTTGTTGTCATAGTGGTCGCAGACTTGGTACATCAGCGCCACATGCGTGATTGTCTGCGGCTGGTTCCCGTTCTCTGGCAACTGGTTCAGAATCGCGATCGGCCAGAGACGGCCGCTCACCCTGTCCGTCGGGTCTGGGTCTTCGTCGCAGGCGTCGATCTTCGCTTCTATCGCCTGCGTGGACAGCGGGTCTCCATTTGCATCTAGAGGCTCCGCAGGCCCCAGGGGGTCCACAGTGAACTCGGTCGCGTCGTAGTAGATGTTGCACGTGGCATGCGCAGGAAAGCCGCCGGTTCCTTCATACGTGTAGTAGTCGGACACGCCCTGCCTGGCCGCCGAGGCCCGGTTACCGGGGAGTAGGCAGACGTCGAACTGCCCTTCGACAACAGAGTCTTCCTGAATGGCGCAGTTGCCGCCGTTGTCCTTGAACGTCCCGACGCAGCCGTTCGACACGATCGTATGCAGGTTGTTGCTTTGGTAGAGGTCTAAATG
>DATMBD010000404.1:0-7176 GCA_035559355.1 Dehalococcoidia bacterium | reverse complement strand
CTCGCCGGTCGTGACCGAGATCTTGGACGTGCTCCAGATCACCCAGACGTAGACCAGCGATTGCAGCAGGTAGAGGTCGCCGAGGTCGAAAAAGATGAGGACGAGGCCCCCGATGGCCGGGCCGCCGGTGCGCATGACGCTAAACGCCGCCGAGTTCAAGGCCATGGCGTTCGTCAGGTACTCGCGGGGGACGAGGCGGGGGACCAGCGATGTCCGGGCCGGCTGGTTGAACGCCTGCGACGCGCCCGCCGTGAAAGTGGTCAGGAACACCATCCAGGGCTCGATCAGGCTCGTTAGGATGAGCGCGGCCGTGGTGACGTGCGTCGCAAACGTGACGAACTGGCTCGTCACCAAGATCCGCTTCTTGTCCATACGGTCCGCGAGGACGCCGGCCCAAATGCCGATGAGCAACTGCGGCAGCATGCGCGTCGCCGCGATGAGACCCACGAGAAGCTCGGAGTCGGTTAGTTCGAGAATCAGGAGCGGCCTCGCCAGCTGCTCCATCCACTGCGACGCGGAAGCGCCAATCTGTCCCTGCCAGAGATAGCGGAACTCCGCGTAGCGGAGGGAGTGGAAGGTGGAGGTCCGGGGAAAAGCGGCGGGCTGGTCCGCGGCCGTCACCGGTAGGGCTGTATCTCTCGCCATGGAGGCCGCGTCGCGAGCCATCGAAAGGGATGCTAAGAGCATTTTTACGTTAACGTCAATGTGCCCTTCCGACGAATTAGGATCGCTGGCGCCAGCGCCCGCAAGCCCTAAAATGAAGCGACCGTTTGCCGGCCAAGGAACCTGAATGGAGGCTGAATGGCTGAGTTTCCCCGCGTCGTCGTCACGGGCGTAGGCATGGTCACGCCCCTTGGCCTGGATGCGCCGTCTAGCTGGAAGGCGATGCTCGAGGGACGCTCCGGCACGGGGCGGATTACTGCGTTCGACCCCGAAGCCTTCGAAGTGCAGGTCGCTGCGGAGGTGAAGGGCTTTTCCGCCGAAGAACTCATGGACCGCAGGACTGCGCGGCGGTCAGGCCGGCACACCCACATGGCGGTCGTCGCCGCCTTCGAAGCGGTCGCCTCCGCCGGATTAACGATCGACGACGGCAACCGCGACGCAATCGGCGCCATCATCGCCAGTTCCGGCGCCCTCTTCACGATCGGCGAGCAGGAACGGATCATCGAGGAGCGCGGCCCCAGCCGGGTGGATCCGCTCACGGTGCCGAAGGTGGGCCAGTACAGCGCCGCGGTGCGCGTCGCCCGTCTGCTCGAAGTCAGAGGCCCGAATTCGAGCGTGAACAGCGCCTGCGCCTCCGGCGGGGACGCGATCGGCCAGGCCTTGAACCTGATCCGCCTCGGCCAGGCCGAGTGCATGCTGGCCGGCGGCTCCGAGGCGATGATTAGCCCCGTGGTCATCGCCTCCCTCGGCGGCCTCGGCGCCCTCACGAAGACCTGGAACCACCAGCCGGAGCGCGCTTCGCGGCCCTTCGACGCCAAGCGCAGCGGTTTCGTGCTCGGCGAGGGAGCAGCGGTGCTGGTGCTGGAGACGGAGGAGTTCGCCCGGCGCCGCGGCGCTTCCATCATCTGCGAGCTCGGCGGCGCCGGCTGGTCCTTCGATGCGACCGACGACGCCGCTCCTGACGTAGACGGCCAAGCCCTGGCAATGCGGCGGGCCCTGGCGAACGCGAGCTTGACCATGGACGACATCGATTACTTCAACGCGCACGGCACCTCCACTCAGCTCAACGACAAGACGGAGACGGCGGCAATCAAGCAGGTGTTCGGCGAGCGCGCTTACGGCATTCCGGTGAGCTCGACGAAGTCCATGACCGGTCACCTGGCGGCGGCAGCGGGCGCCGTGGAGGCAGCCGTGTGCGTCCTGGCGCTGCGCGACCAAACCCTGCCGCCGACGATCAACTACGAGTTTCCGGACCCGGAATGTGATCTCGACTACGTGACGGCCGGCAGCCGGCGGGCATCCGTCCGCGCCGTTCTCTCGAACTCCTTCGGGCTCGGCGGCCAAAACAACTGTCTCGTCTTCAAGCGCTTCGAGTAAGCTTAGGAAGCAGGTATATGTCCTACGTAGCTTGGATGCACAGGGGCAAGCTGCAGCGGCTGCAGGTAGGCGGCAAGGGCGCAGCCCTCTCGGACCTCCTGGCCGGAGGGTTCAGCGTGCCGCCCGGCTTCTGCATCACTGCTGACGCCTACCGTTACTTCTGCGACGAGGCCGGCCTGAACGAACGTATCCCCCAGCTTCTCGGAGAAGTGGACCCCGCCCAACCCGGGTCCGCCCGCGAGGCCACCGAACGCATCCGCGCCCTGATCGCGAAGGCGCCCCTGCCTCAGGAGCTTCACGACGCGATCGTCGAGGCCTATAACGAGCTCGCGGCGATGGTCGGGCTGGCGTGCGCGGTTCGGTCCAGCGCCATCTCTGAGGACGGGGCGGAGGCGTCCTTCGCTGGACTGTACGAGTCCTACCTGAACGTCCGCGGCGCTCACCAGGTGCTGGATGCCGTGCGCCGTTGTTACGTATCCCTTTGGTCCGAGCGAGCCGTCATCTATCGGGCGATGCGCACCCACGGCGGCGACGAGGCGATGGCTGTGGTGGTCATGGGCCTCGTGCCTTCCGAGACCTCCGGAGTCGCCTTTACAGCCCATCCCGTCACCGGCGACCGCGAACAAGTGGTGATCAACGCCAGCTTCGGCCTCGGCGAGGCGATCGTCTCCGGCCGGGTGACCCCGGACTCCTTCGTCATCGCGAAGGGCTCCTTCGCTCTCATCGAGCGCGGGATCTACCCGAAAGAGCTGGCTATCTATCCGCATCCGGACGGCGGCGGCACCATCGAGCGCAAGCTGGACCCCGCGCGCCAGATGGCGCCTTCGCTGACCGACGAGCAGGCCTGCCAGGTCGCGCGCCTGGCCGCGCGCGTCGAGAGCCACTTCGGCTTCCCCCAGGACGTGGAATGGGCGCTCTCGCACGGAGACTTGTTCCTGCTCCAGTCGCGGCCGATCACGACGCTCGGCTGATCCGGCCGCAGAGCGCCGATAATCTTCTGAGATGGAGCCTGTGCTCTTCTTCCTCCTTGGGCTGCCGCTGGTCTACGTGGCCAACCGGCTGGTCGTACAGCTGACGGCTTTCGACGAGGACAGCGAAGGCGAAAACGCGCGCGTCCTCCCCTGGCAGCAGGGCGCCTGGCCCGGGCGCGTACGCTGGGGCGTCCTCCTTATGCTCCCGCCCTCCATGGCTGTCGCCGGGGCGCGCTTCGAATTCATACCTGCGATAGGCGTTTCCCTGCTCCTGGCCGGGCTTTTGATTTGCACCGCCACGGACCTCCTGCGCTTCCGCGTCCCCAACGTGGTCACCTACCCGGGCATCGTCCTGGCGCTGTTCGCGGCTGTGGTCATGCCGGACGGGCACCTGGCCAGCGCCTTCCTCGCGGCGCTGTTGGGCGGCGTGCTGTTCCTCATCCTGGCGATCTTCTCCCGCGGAGGCCTCGGCTTCGGCGACGTGAAGCTTGCCGTCCTCATCGGCGCGGCCCTCGGGCTGCCGGCGGCGTCGTCATCCTGGGAATGTTCGTGGCCGGGATCGTCAGCCGCAGGCAGCCGGTGCCCTACGCGCCGTTCCTGGCTCTCTCCGCCGCCGCGGTGCTCCTGGTGCAGGGCCCAGCCTTCGCGCCGCTTAGCTGACGATTCCTCGAGCGGGTTTGCGGCGGCGGAAGCGTCCCGTAGAATGGCATCGTGCCGGACGCTCCCCTGCAAAACCCCCTCGCCGTCCACTGCCAGTATCTCTGGCGATCGATAAGCCCGGACAGGCGCGAGCGGTCTTCCGTTTGCCTCCACCCCGTCCGCGAAGGGGAGGAGTGCATCGGCCCGTTCCTGGAGGACCTCCCCACGACCTGCGGCCTTTGGGAGCCGCACCCGGATAGCCACCTCATTCCCTTGCCACAGCCCGAACGCTGGCAGCGCCGCAGACGCGCAGGCTACGACCTCCCCCGCGCCTGGGGCGGCGGCTGGCGGTAGAGGCGCATCCCGCCATGGAAGCCAACCAGCCCAAGCCCGCCAACCGGGGCATCGAGGTAAAGCTGCTCGACCACTCCAGCGATCCGGTCCGCTCGCTCTACCTCGCCTACCGCACCGCTTACTCCTCCCTGACGCCGATGCAAATCGAGAAGCGCATCGAGGACGAACGGATCACGCGTCCCCAGATGCTCGAGTTCATCGAGAAGCGCATGGAGACCGGCCACGCCTCCCCGCTGGAGCAAGTCTGGTTCGAATTCGGCATCTCGGGCGTGACGCGGGCGTTCAGTCACCAGTTCGTCCGCCACCGCATGGGCATCAGCTTCGAGCAGCAGAGCCAGCGTTATGTCACGTTCAAGGGGGGCGAGTTCCCTTACACCATCCCGGAGTCCGTGAGGCGCGCGGGCCTCGAGGAGCGCCTCCATCAGGAGTTCGACCGCATAGCGGCGCTCTATGACGAGCTGGTCCAAGCGGGGGTCCCGGCCGAGGACGCACGCTTCGTGCTGCCCAACGCCACGAACACCAATTTCAAGGTCACCGTCAACTTCCTGGAGCTCCTGCACATCGCCGACCTGCGCCTGTGCACCCGCGCGCAATGGGAGTTCCGCAAGGTGGTGGCGATGATGCGCGCAGAGGTCATGCGCGCCTTCCCTGAGCTTGGCCGCTACCTGCAGCCGAAGTGCGGCGAGCGCCGTATGGGCTACTGCGACGAGCCCTACGAGGACTGGCAGCGCTGCCCCATCGGCAAAAAGCGCCCGCACAAGCGCGATCTTTTCGCCATCTACGAGGCGCACCGCCGCGGCGAGTTCCTGCCCGTAGAGGTGGCGACTTCCAGCAACGAGTCCCTGGATGAGGGCGATTTCCACGTCATCGAGCGCGAAGAGAGCAGCACATGACGCTTCACGATGCGCTAAGTCCATGACCAGCGCCGCCCATCACGGCCTCGCCGTCAGCTACTGGACCCTCGCCGGCGTCCTCCCCGACGACGGCAAGCCCTCCCGCTGGAAGCTGGCCGAACGCGTCGCCGCGGCCGCCCACGCGGGCTTCACCGGCGTTGGCCTCACTCATGCCGACTACCAGGTGCTCAGCGACCGCGGCTACTCGGACGACGACATGTTTTCGATCCTCGAGAGCTACGAGGTCCACGTCGTCGAGCTGGAGTTTCTCTCCGGCTGGTCCAGCGACGACCCAGCCGTGCGCGAGCAGGCGCGCAAGGCTGAGACCCGCCTCTACGAGGTCGCGGACGCCCTCGGCGGGTTGAACCTCAACGTCGGCTGTTCGGAGCCGGCCGGACAGCTGCCGCCCCTCGAGGCCGTCGCCGAGCGCCTCGCTGCCATCTGCGACCGTGCCAAGGCCCACGGCCTCCGAGTCGCCGTCGAGTTCATGCCCTGGACGGCGATACCAGACGTCGCCACTGCCTGGCGGATCGTCGAGGCGGCCGGCAGGCCCAACGCCGGCATCCTCCTCGATGCCTGGCACTACTTCCGCGGCGCCGCCGACCCCGCCCAGCTCCGCGCCGTGCCGCCAGAGAAGATCATGGCCGTCCAACTCAACGACGGCTCAGCGTCACTGGTAGGCACCGTGCAGCAGGACGCGCGCCGCCGTCGTCGCCTGCCCGGCCAAGGCGATTTCGACCTCACGGGTCTCGTCCGCCTGCTAGATGAGATGGGAGTGAACGCCCCGTACGCCGTGGAGGTGATGTCTGAGGACCTCGCGGCCATGGATGTCGAACAAGCGGCGGCGGCCGCCTTCGGAGCTGCGAGCGCCGTCCTCGAAAAGGCCCGCTCCCTCTAGCATTTCGAGGAGCCAGTCCTGCGGCATCCAAGGCGCGCCGGGCGGGGCCTTTCGCCGCTTTCAGGCAAGGCGCCGTTATGCTCCGCTGGATTGAGGCGGTCCGCAAACGCGGCCGGTACCATGGTCGGAAGGACGTGAACGAACGAAGGCGACGATTCAGACTGAGCGCGGCGGGCGCCTTCCTCTTGCAGGCGCCGTGACGCAGCCGCTCATCAATCTGGAGGACGTGGTCAAGGCGTACGGGACGGGCCCGGGCCAAGTCCGCGCCCTCGACGGCGTCAACCTCACGGTGGAGGACGGCAAGTTCGTCGTCGTCCTTGGTCCTTCGGGGTCGGGCAAGACTACCCTGCTCAACATCATCGGCGCCCTGGACACGCCCTCTTCGGGCCGCGTCGTCGTCGCAGGCCGCGAGCTGACGGGCGCATCTCGCCGTGAGCTCGCGGCTGTGCGCAGGCAGACGGTCAGCTTCGTCTTCCAGAGCTTCAACCTCTTCCCCGCGCTTACAGCCCTCGAAAACGTCCAGTTCGGCATCGATGCCGCCGGCCGCCGCGATACGGCCAACGCCCAACAGCTCCTGGAGCGCGTCGGCTTGGGCGAGAGGCTCCACCAGTTTCCGCACCAGCTCTCCGGCGGCGAGCAGCAGCGCGTCGCCATCGCCCGAGCTCTGGCAACCGGCAACCCGGTGCTGCTTGCCGACGAGCCCACGGGCGAGCTCGACTTCCACACCGGCGTGCGCATCCTCCAGCTCCTGCAGGCGCAGGCCGGCCCCGGACGTGTGGTGCTAGTGGTCACCCACAACCGCGAGATCGCTCGCGCCGCCGACCGCGTCATCGAGCTCAGCGGCGGCCGCGTAGTGCGAGACGGCCCGCCCGCAGGCGGCAAGGTCGATGTCGAGAGCCTCTTCTGGTAAAAGGGCTGGCGGCCCTGGCTTGTGGTTGCGCTGGTCGTGGCGCGACCTAAGGGCCCGCTGGCTGCAGGTTATCGCTATCGCCATGGTCATCGCCCTGGGCACCGGCAGCTACGCCGGCCTGTCCAGCGTTACTGTCTGGCGCCGGACGTCCACCGACGCAGCCTACGAGAACCTGCGCATGCACGACCTGCGCGTGCGTTTGGCTGACGGCGTCAGCCTGCCGGCCGGAGCCTTGCGCCGAGCGGCCGAGGACGCCCTCGGCCCTGGAGCGATCGCCGCCGCCGAGGAACGCCTGCTCGTGGAAGTGCAGGTGGACGCTTCCACGCCGGAGACTGCCATCCTAGTTCCGGGGCTCCTCTACGGAACCGGCGCCGCCACCGGCGGCCCGGCCGTGGACGCTTTCCACATCGCGCAGGGGCGGCCTCTCGGTCCCGACGACGCGGATGCGGACACGGTGCTTTTGGAGTACAA
>DATMBD010000403.1:0-3512 GCA_035559355.1 Dehalococcoidia bacterium | reverse complement strand
GGGAAGGCGTAGGTGGGCGGGAAACACTCCGAGGTGGGGCTACAGGCCGGGTCTCGCCTGCGCTTCCGGGTCTCGGCTGCGCTTCCGCCAGAGCATCTCTCGCTACATCCTGGACACGCTACGGCCTGGCTGGTTGCGAAGGGCTAGGTGGCCAGGACCGCCGTCTGGCCAGGGATCACCATCGCCGGCACGGCGCCGGAGCCGCCCATGCACAGGCCAACGCTGGTTGCGAGCAGGGCGGGCACGCCGTTGACGGTGAAGCTGACGGCGGGGGCGGTCCATTGGATGTTGAGACACGGCGCCGGGCTGCCGGAAATGTTGAAGGGGCAGCCCGCGATCGTGAACACGTCCGTTATCACCAGCACCGGCGCGCCCTGAATGAGGACCGTGGCGTTCTGAGGGCCGACGATTGCCTGCCCGCCGTGGGGGCAGGTGATCGTAGCCGTCTGGGTGAGGACGGGAGCCGGCATCGGTGACCCCTTCTACACCGGCAGCTCTTCTTCCTCGTCGAGGGCCTGGCGTTCGACGGCGGCGGACATCTGCAGCTCTTCCTCCTCGTCCACCGCCGCCTGGCGGGCAACGGCGGCGCCGGCGGCCGGCGCAGCGGAGGTTAGTGCCTCGGCCACGTCGCTCGCCTGGCGCTCGGAGGCGTCGTCTGGGCTGCTGACCGTCATCTCGCCCGAGGCGGAAGCGCCGCGTTGCTGAACGACGTGGGTCAGCTCGTGGGCGAGGAGCTTCTTGCCCTCGCTGCTGCCCGGGTTGTACTTGCCGGCACGGAAAAAGATGTCCGTGCCGGCGGTGAACGCGTCGGCCTTGAGGGCGCGGTTGAGCTGGTCGGCCTCGCCGTCGTCGTGAATTCGCACGTCGGCAAAATCGTCACCGAGGGCGGCGCCGAGGTTGGTCTGAGCGGCGCGGTCCAGGGGCTGGCCGCTGCCGCGCTTCGCCTGAATGGCGGAGGCGAGGGAGTCGTCGAGTCGACCGGAGCCGTCGTCGGCGCTTCTCTGGACCGCGGCGCGGAGGATCCGCTGCACGCGCGCATTTCCAAGCGCCGCTGCCCTCCCGAGGGGATGGGCTTGGTGGGCGGGCGGCAGCGGGGCGCTACGTTCCTGCTTCTTGAGACGTTCCTGGTTCTGGAACTCGGCTTCGGTCATTTTGGTGCCTCCTCCTTCGTCCCGCTCCCCAAGCTTACCTGCCCGGGTCAAGCGTCTCGCCGCTCGGGCGCGGACGCCGGGCTCAATCGCTGCTCCCCTCGATGTCCGTAACGTCGAGGAGGCGCAGCGCCACGGTTGGGTTGCGCGCCGCCGCCAGGCCGATGGAACGGTCGCCGCGGGATCTGACGAAGAGTTCACGACCGCCGATCGGCATGACGAGCACGACGGAAGTCTCCTGTATGGCGGCGCCTGGTTGCTCGTTCTCGATTTCGATGGATATCCGCTTCGGCAGGTTGGCGTGGGTCAGGATGGGGAAATCGCCGAGCGAGTCCAGGAGGTTCTGGGCGACTCTCTCCGGGTTGGGGGCGCTGGTGCCCAGCGTCCAATGGTCGTCGATGTCCTCGACGTGCCACTGCCCCCGGCTGTCGATGCGCACCTCCATGGAGATGGATAGCGTGCCCGAACCGCGGAACGTGCCCTGGGTCACGTAGCCCACCGGCTCTCCGGTAAGCGCGAAACGCTCCGTGATCAACTGCTGGAACCGGCTCTCAGGAGGCAGGCTGCTGGCGAATGTCTCGGCCGCCTGGCGGTAGCGCGTGATCCAGGTAGCGGCCGGCCCGAAGACCACGGCTGGGCGACCTTCGCCGAGTTGAGCCTGAGGGCTCGCCGCCTCGGCTGAGCGGTATTCGGCTAGAAGCCGCGCGAAGCTGGTCTCGTGGGTGTTGCCCATCTCTTCCTTGGAGCGCTGGATGGCAGTCCGCAACCGGTTCACGTAGACGGCGACCTGCCGCTCGCCGCCGGCCCTGGAGCTCCGCTCCGCCTCCTCGAACGCCGCCTTCCCCGCGGCCTTGGCGATGGACAGCACGGCTGAGGTCGCCTGGCCTACGACCGGTATCTGGCCGACGAGGCTGATGCCCAGGTCCAGAAGGCCTTCGGCGACGGCCGCTGCGATTGCCTCGTCGAACCTCGCCTCCGCTTCTTGCGCTGAAGAGAACTGCATGGTCGTGAGGAAGGCGGCAAGCCCGTTGGCCCAGCGGTCGTGGAAATAACCGATCTGGCGATGGAAGTTGTTGTGGATGTCGCGGATCTCCTCGTCCGGCTCGTCGCGAATGAGCTGCAGGCTGGGACCGGTGGGTGCCGCCGTTGGCGCTCGCCTGCGTTGGCGCTGCACCGCCGCCACGCCGTCCTTCCCGGCTTCACGGAGGAGCTTGCCGAAGGCCTGATTTCCCATCGCTCGCTGGAGGCGGCCGAGGGCGTAATCGCCCGTCAGAGCAATCCGAGGAGGCCAGGAGCGCTCCACTCCTTCATTCGCCGCTTGAGTGGGGGAGGAGGCGCGCTGCCCGTTGCGAACGCTCCGGCCGTCTTGCCTAACCTGCCTTCCCGGCTGCTTCATCTGCCACTCCCATCCAGGCCTGCGCAGGCCTGCCTGGAACAGCCGCCAAGCCATGCGCAGACGCTGCCCTGCCCGCGTAGCGCCACTGCAGGCACGGTCACGGCCTCCCCGGAGGCGCGCCGATGGGCGAAGGCTCCGCCGGCCCGAAGCCCAGCGGTTCCGGCAGCAACCGCCCAACATCCAGATGGAGTCCGAACATGATGTTTTCGCCTTCCGTGTTCAGTTCGACGGCGAGGCCGTCGAGGCCCGGAACGGGCAGGACGCGTCCGTTGAGCTGGTCGAGCGCGAACTCGCGAGCGGCGGGAGTCGCGAGGACGCCGGCCAGCGAGCCGGCGCCGACGACGGCGAGACTGGTGATCACGCCGGCCTTGCCTTCCGTGCTCAGCCCTCTGTAAAAGCCCGTCACGCGTTCGAGCGCCATTCCCCGCAGCCTTTCGATAGCGGAGTCTATGGCGGGGATGGCGAGGACTGCCTCGAGGACGTCGCTGGCTTCCGCTGGCCGCGGCCGCGAAGGCCCGCCCCCGCGCGGCACCAGAGGTTCGGGTTGCGGCAGCTCCGGCACGGAGAAGATGTCAGGCGCGGTCGAGCCCAGGGTGTCCGGGATGTCGAACAGCCGGGGACGGAGGGCGTCAGGATCGAGCAGCTCCCTGACAGTCTGCATGGCGCGCATTTGGGCCATCAGCTCCGGGTCCAGGCTGAGCCGGGACCCCTCGTCCAGCAGGGAGGGGCCGCCGGGAGCGTCAGGGCTGGGCGCTTCCCAGTCCTGACGCTGGACTGACGCCGGCGGGGGTCTCGAGATCAGGTCGCGGACGCGACGGTTGCCGAGGCTTGCTTGCAGGCTTAGCGCCTCCCGGACTGCGGCCGGACGCAACGTCGGGGCGTCGGCCTCGTGGATGAGCCGGCCGAGGATGAGGATGGCGGACCCTGGCGCCCTTCGCGTCGCGCGGCCCAGCGCGACGGGTTTCGGT
>DATMBD010000402.1:0-5869 GCA_035559355.1 Dehalococcoidia bacterium | reverse complement strand
CGCCGCATCCTCCTGCAGGTGGGCATCGAAGACGCCGCCCGCGCCGACATGATCTTCTCGGAGCTTATGGGCGACGACGTGGCGCCACGCAAGGCCTTCATCCAGGCTCACGCCGCCGCCGTCCGCAACCTGGACGTCTAGTAGCTCAGGATGACCCCTCGTGGGAGGCTTCACCGTGCGAGCCCTCCCTGGGGCGGCAGCCCCTCGCCACATGGCAAGAGGGGCGTGCGGCGGCGTGGATGAGGGCAGGCAGCACCGCGGCCTCGAGGCAGAGCATCGGGAAGGAGCCGCCGTAGCTGGAAGCCGCGGCTGCGGAGTCTGCGATGGGGCGTTCAGTCCCGCTGCCAGAACTCGACCGGTCGCGGCCTCCTCCGCGGCCGCGCCACAAGGATCAGCACGAATCCCGTCACGAAGCCGCCGACGTGCGCCCACCAAGCCACGCCCGAGCCCGCGGCCGTCTCTCCTATCTCCGCAATTCCGGAGAACAGCTGGGAGACGAACCAGAAGCCGATGAGAACGACAGCCGGCACGTAAAACGGCAGGAAGAAGAAGGGCAGGATGATCACTTGCACGATCGCGCGGGGGTGCAGGACCAGATACGCTGCCAGGACGCCCGCGATTGCTCCCGAAGCCCCGACGTTGGGCACGACTGAGTCTGTCGCGAAGCCGATCTGAGTCGCGGACGCTGCCAGCCCGCAGAGCAGATAGAAGAACAGATAGCGCGCGTGCCCCAGGCGGTCTTCCACGTTGTCGCCGAAGATCCAGAGGAACAGCATGTTGCCGATGATGTGGGCCCAGCCGGCGTGCATGAACATGGCGGTGAAGATTTGCAGCGGCTCGCGGCCGTCGGTGGGGCAGAAGAAAAGCATCTGGCGGGGGCTCGCGTCCGTGTGGATGCCGAAGTAATCGGCGACGCACGCCGGCACGAACCCCCAATCGAAGTAGAAGCGGTCCGCTTCGCTGAGGCCAAAGCCCCCCAGGGAGACGTCCGGACGCATGTCCAGCGTGAGCGTGTAGGCAAAGACGGCAACGTTGGCCGCGATCAACGCCCAGTTGACGTAGGGCGTCGTGCGCCGGCGCAGGAAATCGCCTACCGGGATCATTCGCCCATCGTAGCGCGAATTGCGGCGAAGCTCGCGCGCAAGGCGCAGAAGGCCTCCCCGGCCATCGCTAGAAGTCCACGCCCGGCTGCGCCTTCACGCCTGAAGCAAAGGGGTGCTTCACGTCCCGCATCTCCGTGACCAGGTCTGCGAACTCGATTAACGCCGGGTGGGCGTCCCGCCCGGTCAACACCACGTGGAGGTCCGGCGGCCGGTTGCGCAGCGTCTCGATGACTTCGTCGACGTCCAGCCAGCCGTAGCTAATGGGGTATGTGATTTCGTCCAGCACGACGATGTCGTATTCGCCCGAGGCGATCTTCTCGCGGCAGAGGTCCCAGCAACGCCGCGCCAGGGCCTTGTCGACCTCGATATCCTTCGAGAGCCAGGTGAAGCCGGCCCCGAGGGGGATGATTTCGATGCCGAGTTTGCGAGCGGCGCGCTCTTCGCCGTAGTTGGAGGTCCGGCTCTTGATGAAGGACAGCATGCACACCTTCATGCCCCGACCCCAGGCCCGGAACATCATCCCCAGGGCCGCCGTCGTCTTTCCTTTGCCGTTGCCGGTGTAGAGGATGACGAGAGGTTTGGGCTTTCTGACCGGCATCTTGCGCCGCGCCCGGGCCTACAAGTTCAGGAGGGGCAGAAATCGGCGCTCCGACCGGTGAGGCCCCACGATAGCCAGGTTCAGCTTCTCGCGGCGAAGTATGCAGGCGAGGACGCGCTCGAGGTCCGTGGGTGTGACAGCGTCCAGCCTTGCGACTACTTCTTCCGGGCTCAGGATTTCGCCAGTGAGGATTTCCTGGCCGCCCAGCCAGCCGGACACGGCGCGCGTGTCTTCCATGCGGAGGAGCAGGCGGCCCTTCGCAAGCTCGCGGGCTTTGTGTAGCTCCTCCTCCGGCACGCCCTCCGTCAGCCGCCGTAGCTCCGAGACGAGAGCGCCTACTGCCTTCGCCCCGTTCATCGGATCGACGGCCGCGTAAACGCCGAACGAGCCCGTGTCCAGGAAATGCGTGACGTAGCTGTTGACGTCGTAGCAGAGTCCCTGATGTTCGCGCAGCTCCAGGAAGAGGCGGCTGCTCATGCTTTCGCCGAAGAGGACGCTGAGGAGGTCGAGGGCGTGGCGGTCGGGGTGGCCGAGAGGAAGGCCGGGCAGGCCGAGGGCGATGTGCGTCTGTTCGGTGCGCTTGTAGAACAGGGAGCAGCGCGGCTCCGTCTGGCCGTTGAGGGCCGGGAACCACGCGCTAGGGGCGCCCGTCTGCATGGAGCCCAGCGTCCCGTCCAGCAGGTCGAGGATCTCGGCCTCGTCAACGTTGCCGGCGACGGCCACGACCATGTTGTTGGGAACGTATTGGCGGGCTGCGTAGTTCAGGACCATCTCCCGGGTGAGGCCTGCGACGGACTCGTTTGTTCCCGCGACGTCCCAGCCGAGGGGCTGGCCGGGCCACAGCATCTCGTCCAAAAGGAGGTCCACCTGCTGTCCGGGCGCGTCCTGCACCGCCGCGAGTTCCTCCAGCACCACCTTCCGCTCCTTCTCCAATTCCTGTGGGTCGAAGAGCGGCGCCTGAACCAAGTCGCCGAGCACGTCGAGCGCCAGCGCCAAGTGGGGCCGCGCTACCTTCGCGTAGTAGACGGTGTACTCGCGATCGGTGGCTGCGTTGAGGATGCCGCCGACGCCATCGATCGCCTCCGAGATCAGCTGGGCGCTCGGCCGTTTTGCGGTGCCTTTGAAGCAAAGGTGCTCGATGAAGTGCGAGATCCCGGCCTCGGCCTGGGTCTCGTAGCGCGAGCCCGCGCCGACGTAGACGCTGATGGCCACGGAGCGTGCCTGCGGCATCGGCGCCGTGATCAGGCGCAAGCCGTTAGGGAGCCGGGTTTTCGTGTAAGCGGTCTCTGAAAAGACGGGCGAGGTCTGCAACGTTTCTCAAGTTTACGGCGCGCGGCCGAGCCGGTCTACGCGAACCGGAGCCGCGCCCTTCTCAGGCGCGCGTTCGCGTGATTCCCCAGCCGTCCCAGAACGTCACGCTCTCCACCGGCTTGCGCGTCGTCGGGCCGAAGTTCTGCCCGTCGGGATAGCCGACTGGGATGACAGCTACGGGCTTGGCGTCTTCCGGCAGCCCAAACTCCCTGCGGATGACGTCTTCGATGGCGATGTTGAAGGTCGTGAGCACGGTTCCCAGGCCCAGCGCCCGCGCCGCCAGCATCATGTTCTGCACCGCCCCGTAGATCGAGGAGCCTGCGAAAAGACTATTGACGTCACGGGTCGGTGAAGTGAGGTTGTAGAGGCAAGGGATGATTAGGACCGGCGCCGACGTCACGTTCCAGCGAAAGGTGACGGAAGCGCGGCGCATGCGTCGCTGCCATTCGGTTTCCAGCTTCTCCGCCTCTGCCAGCGCCTTCTCCAGGTCGCCTACGCCGGCGCGCACGGCGTCGGCGATGGCCTTGCGTTTGGCCTCGTCCCGCACGATGAGCCATGCCCAGGGCTGAGAGTTGCTGCCACTCGGCGCCCGGATCGCCGCGTCGATCATTTTCCACAGCGCCTCGTCGGGGACAGGGTCCGGCTTGAACTTGCGGATCGAACGCTGGGTGTGTACTACCTCGAAGAAGTCCAAAGTCAGCTCCCTCTAGCGGCCAGTCTCGCGGGCGAGAGCGCCCGCCGATCGGACGATCGGCCAGCGGGCAAGGCGGCGGTCAGGTGCTAGCCTGCCACCTTGCCTGCTAGCCCTAGGCGCCATCCTTCAGCAGCTCGTCGAGCACCACGGCGGGCGTTATCGGCAGCTTGGTGAAACGTACGCCGAGGGCGTTGCTCATCGCTGTTGCCACTGCCGGCAACGGCGGCACGATCGGCACTTCGCCGACGCCGCGGACGCCGTAAGGATGACCGGGGTTCGGCACTTCGACAAGGACAGTCTCGATCATGGGCAGGTCCAGCGCGGTCGGCATGCGGTAGTCGAGGTAGCTGGCGTTCTGCATGCGGCCGTCCGGGCCGACGCAGTATTCCTCCGTCAAGGCCATGCCGATGCCCTGGGCCACACCGCCTTGCACCTGGCCCTCGACGTAGGACGGGTGGACGGCCGTGCCCACGTCCTGGACGGCGGTGTAACGAAGGATCGTGGCTTTGCCTGTCTCGCGGTCCACCTCCAGGTCGACGATATGACCCGCAAAGGCTGGACCCTGGGTTGGATAGCTCACGTTGACGCTGACATCGATGGTGCCGCCGGTGCGAGGCAGGAGCGCGGCGAGCTGCTTGAACGTGAAGCTGCGCGGCTTGCCGTCACTGTCGGCCGGGCCGCGGATGACGCCGTCGTCACCATAGGTGACGTTGGATACGTCGCACTCCCAGATCTTGGCGGCGCGTTCCACCATCTTCTGCCTGATCTGTTCGCCGAGGTCGTGCGCTGCCCAACCGCCCGCGTAGGCCGTGCGGCTGCCGCCGGTGTTGCCCGTGAAGCCGACCGAATCAGTGTCGACGACTTTGGGATGAACGTCCGTGGCAGCAAGACCGAGCTTTTCCGCCAGCTGCATGGCTATCGCCGCCCGAGTGCCGCCGATGTCGACGGAGCCGAGGACGAGGCTGACGCTGCCGTCGGCGTTGACGCTGGCGCTGGAGCTCGTTTCGCCGGCGGCGTTCCCCCAGAAGCCCATGGCAACGCCTCTGCCCCGGTTTTCGCCCGTCAGCTCCGAGCGGTAGTGGGGGTGGTCCTTCATCGCCAGCATGCACTCGAGCGCGCCGATGGGGCTGCGGAACGTCTGGCCGTTGGAGCGGACGGTTCCTTGTTTCGCGGCGTTCTTTATCCGCAGATCTATGGGGTCCATGCCCAGCTTTTCGGCCAGTTCGTTGAGCACCATCTCGCCGGCGAACATCGCCGCCGGCGTCCCCGGCGCTCGATACGCGGCCGTCTTCGAAAGGTTGACGACAACGTCGTAGCCATCGATGAGCTGGTTGGGGATGTCGTAGGGCGCGAAGATTCCATTCATTCCAGCCGCGACTGGGGAGCCCGGGTAGGCGCCCGCCTCGTAGGCGAGGTAGGCCTGGGCGGCGGTGATCGTCCCGTCGCGCTTGGCGCCGATCTTCACCCGAGAGTACGTGGCAGAGGTGGGACCCGTGGCCTCGAAGACCTCTTCACGGCTCATGGTCATCTTCACCGCTTTGCCGCTTTTGCGCGAAAGGACGGCTGCGAGCGGCTCCAGATAGACGCCCAACTTGCCGCCGAAACCGCCGCCGATTTCGACGGCGTTGACGGTGATCTGCGAGACCGGTATCTGCAGGAGGCCGGCCAGCGACTGACGGACGCCGAAGAGACCTTGCGTGCTGGTCCAGACCGAGAGGTGGCCGTCCCGGTTCCAATAAGCAGTGGCGTTGTGAGGCTCGATGTAGCCCTGGTGATAGCGGCTGGTCTCGAACTCGCGCTCGACGATGACATCGGCTTCCTCGAAGCCCTTGTCTACGTCGCCCTTGATGAATTGGCGGTGGGCCGCGATGTTGGAGGGCTTATCGGAAGCGGGAGCCGTGGCCAGCGGCGAGAGCTCGCGAGTGCGGAGGTCGTCGTGAAGGATCGGCGCCACATCCAGCATCGCCTCTCGGACGTCGAAAACGGCGGGCAGCGCCTCGTACTCCACCTCGATGGCGTCCAGGGCGTCCTCGGCAAGGTGGGGATCGGTAGCGCAAACGGCCGCCACGGCGTGGCCGCGGAACAGCGCTTTCTTGCCTGCCATCACCCTGTCCATGAGCCACGGCAGCGGCGTAACGCCGGCCTCGTCCAGTTCGCCGAGCT
>DATMBD010000401.1:0-2008 GCA_035559355.1 Dehalococcoidia bacterium | reverse complement strand
AGCTTGGCGACGGCGCCGATGTCGCCCGCGACCAGCTGCGACGCGGGCTCTTGGTTCTTGCCCCGGACGACGAACAGCTGACCGATGCGCTCGTCGGCGCCGCGGTTGGCGTTCCAGACATGGGAGTCTGCCTTAAGCGTGCCGGAGAAGACGCGCAGATACGTGAGCTTGCCAACGTAGGGGTCAGCCGTTGTCTTGAACACCTGAGCCGCCAGCGGCCCGGCGGGGTCGGCTCGCAGCTCCTTGCCGTCCTCGGTCTTGACGGCCTTGTCGGTAGGGGCCGGGAAATAGTCGACGAAGGCCTGGAGGACGCGGGCAACGCCGATGGTCTTCGCGGACGAGGCCACGAGCACCGGCACGAGGTCGCCGGCGGCAACGCCAATAGCGAGGCCGCGCTGGAGCTCTTCCGGAGACAGCTCACCGTTTTCGAGGTAAGCGTTGAGGAGGTCCTCGTCGTTCTCGGCCACGGTCTCCATGAGCTGGGAGCGGAGGGAATCGATCTCGCCGGCGAGGTCTGCAGGCGGATCGGCCTCGGCGGCGTCCTCGCCCATGTAGGCCTTCATGGTGACGAGGTCGACGATGCCCTTGAAAGAGTCCTGGGAGCCGATGGGTACGTGGAGGGGCACGCAGCGGCGGCTGAGGCTGGCCTGCACCTGCTGGAGGGTCTGGCCGAAGTTCGCGTTCTCACGGTCGAGCCGGTTGATGATCACGGCTCGGGCCTTGCCCTCCGACATCTCCCAGGCCTGCTCCGTGCCTACCTGAACGCCCGAGGCGGCGCAGACGACAACGACAGCCGTTTCCACGGCGGCGAGGGCGCTGTAGGCGTCGCCGATGAAGTCGGCGTAGCCGGGCGTGTCGATGAGGTTGAGCTTGCAACCCTGCCATTCGAGGGGCAGAAGAGAAGCATTGATGCTGACCTTGCGCTTCACCTCGTCCGGGTCGAAGTCGGACGTCGTCGTCCCTTCTTCGACCTTGCCCAGCCGGGTGATGGCGCCGCTGACGAAGAGGGCGGCCTCGGCAAAGGAAGTCTTGCCGGTGCCGCCATGTCCCAGGAGGGCGAGATTTCTGATCTTGTCTGGCGCGTATTCCTTCATGGTGGACAGACCTTCTTTTCGGCAAGCTTGCCTCGGGCAAGCAGGCAGCGCTTCGGGGTGGTTCGATTCTAGACCAGCATCACGGCTCCCGGCAAAACGCCGAGCATGACCCGCCTTGCTCGGCGCTGCGGCAAATTTGTGCGGCGGAAGGCCCCGACAGCCAACCGGAATGGCAAGTGGAGACGTTGCCCAGGCGATCAGCTGGCTGGAGGCTTCAGCGTCCTGATCAGCTCGTTGCGGGCCTCGAGGGTGCGGGGGTGAAGGAGGTGACGGCGGCGCACCGCCTCGCCGAGGTAGAAATCGAGGTAGAGCAGCATGGCCGCATCCAGGTCGGAGGCCGCGGCATCGCGGGCGGCTTCAAGGGCAGGCTGGCCGGCGCGCTTCTCCGGCTCCACCTTGTCCGCCACGAAAAGCGCCTTCTCCAGCGCTGTCATTCCCGCCCGGCCGGTCGTGTGGCAGTCGATGCCCGCCAAGACCTCTTCGTCGGCGAGGGCATAATCGCGGCGCAGAATGCGGGCGGCGACGGGACCGTGGACCAGGATCGGCGCCTCGCGCTCGACTTCGTCGGGCTCCAGCGCGTATTCGGCGGCAAGCCGCAGCAGCTCCGGGCCGCGCTTGTGCCGGACGAGGTCGTGACCGAGCGCGGCGATGCGAATGCGGGCAGCGTCGAGGCCGTGGAGCTCGGCCAACCGCAGGGCCTCCTGCTCAACGCGGAGGACGTGGTCGCGGAGCCCGTGCGGCAGCTGGGCAACGGCGCGACGCAGCCGCGTCTCCAGGTCCTCGGGCACCGGCTAGCCTTCGGCGCCGAGCTGGCGCCCGCCGAGCACGTGCATGTGGAGGTGGAAAATCGTCTGGCCTCCGTACTCGCCAACGTTGAAAGCGAGGCGGTACCCGCGCTCAGAAATTCCTTCCCT
>DATMBD010000400.1:0-3381 GCA_035559355.1 Dehalococcoidia bacterium | reverse complement strand
GCCGATCCTGGCGCCGACGAGCTGGAGCTGCATGGAAAGCGACTCCGTGAGGGCGACAACAGCGTGTTTGCTCACGCCGTAGATACCCCAGCCGTGGCCGAGGCCGGCGATGGAGGCGGTGTTAACGATGTGGCCTTCCTCGCCGTGTTCGAGCATGAGCGGCACGAAAGTCTTGATGCCGTGGACGACGCCCCAGAAATTCACGCCCATGGTCCAGTTCCAGTCCTTGTAGCTGGCCTGCCAGATGTAGCAGAGCTCTCCGCTCACGCCGGCGTTGTTGCAGAGCACGTGCACCTTGCCATACGCGGCGACAGCCTCCCGCGCCAGCGCCTCCACGGATGCTGCCCGCGAGACGTCGGTCACGACCCCGAGCACGTCGTGCTCGGCGCGCCTGAGCTCCGTCACCGCCTGCTCCAGCGCGGGCTCCTCGATGTCCGCGAGGACGACTTTCATGCCTTCCTGCGCGAAGCGCTCGGCAAAGGCGCGGCCCATGCCGCTCGCGGCGCCGGTGACGACCGCTACTTTCCCCTCGAAGTCCCGCATGGCCATCCTCCAGCCTCGTCTGCTTCTGACCCCGCCGGATCATAGCCCTTCCGGTACCCACGTGTTTAGGTCTGCGGCTGGCTGACGATAATCACAGTTAGGGAACACCCTTGGAAGGGGTGGGGGAAATGCGGCTCGCGCTACCCAGGATTGACCAACGCGAAGCGTATTCGCGGCTGAGCACGCTCTACGCGGCAGTCTTCGCGATCGCTGGCATCTCGTTCTACGCGTCGGCGTTGGACGGCGCCTACGACTCCACCGTCGCGGTCGTCGCCTGCACCTCAGCTGCCATCCATTACGCCCTCCTGCGCCTGGTACGCGGCCTTCAGCCGGTCATCCAACACAAGGCCTTCAAAGCGGCCACGGTCCTGACCAGCACGGACCTGCTCGCGTCCGTGGACCAGCTGAGGAGGAGCGCCCGCGGCGGCGACGAGATCGGCCTCATGCTCATCTCCCTGTCCGCCGGCGATCAAGGCCGCGAAGCGCCCGCCAGCCTACGCAAGCTCGTCCAGGGCGAGCTGTTTCGCGCCGCCGATTCCCGCATCTTCGAGCTCGACTCCTCGACGCTGGCGATAGCGGAGTGCCACAACGACGTGGCCATGCATTTCGACCGGATCGTCAGGGCGCTCCAGCGCGACATCCAGGCATGGAGGCCGGTGACGAGCGACGCCGTCACCGCCCACGCGACCATCGGCGTGGCCTTCACGGACAACACCTCCCTCCCGCCCGCTTCACTCCTCGACGCCGCCCAGACGGCCGTCCGCCTCGCGACCCTCAACGGCCGCGAGAGCTTCTTCCGCCGCGTGTAGCATCGCGGCTGGCGCTCCCTTCGGCTGCAGACGACTGGAGAATCTGAGATCCGGCTGCGGTGCAGCCGCCTCCCCTGAGGGATATCATTGCCTCCACAAGGCAGCGGCCGGGCTCCGGCGCCTTGGAGGGAGATAGAGCCATGACAGCCACGGGTCAGTATTACGGGCTCGGAATCCGGAAGCGGCCGGTCAGTCCGGCGCGGTACCTCAGTCCGGAGGCAGCGGAGCGCTTCAAGCCCCGCATCGAGGCCGCAGAGCGCGCCATCGCGGAGCCGTTTCGAGGCATAACCGCGGACGGCAACGTCATCCCAAACCTGTTCCCGATTCGGGCCACAGGCGTTTCGACGCGGCCGCTGGTGGACGCGGCGAAGGCGTTCCTGGCCTCGCTCGACGGCGCCCAACGGCAGGCGGTCGCCTTCCCCATCGATTCGGACGCGTGGCGGCGCTGGTACAACATCCACCCCTTCGTCATGCGTCACGGCATCCTGCTCGAAACCTTGACCGAGCCTCAGCGCGAGGCTGCCATGGGCCTCCTGCGCTCGACGCTCAGCGCCGACGGCCACCAACTCGCCGTGGACATCATGCGCCTCAATCACACCATCGGCGAGCTAACCGGAAGCTGGGATGAGTACGGGGAGTGGGTCTATTTCCTGAGCATCTTCGGCGAGCCAACGGAGGATGAGCCGTGGGGCTGGCAGATCGACGGCCACCACCTCATCGTCAACTGCTTCGTCCTCGGGGACCAGGTCGTCGTGACGCCGATGTTCATGGGTTCGGAGCCGGTAATCGCCGAGACCGGCAAGTACGCGGGGACGGCCGTGCTCCAGGCCGAACAAGACGAAGGCCTGCGGTTCATCCGTAGCCTCAACCCTGATCAGCAAGCGCAGGCGATCCTTTACCCATCAATCCGCTCGGATACGTTGCCGCCGGAGCGGGGCCGCGGCCCTGATGGGCGCATCCGCGGCGCTGCCTTCAGCGACAATCTGGTCCTCCCCTACGAAGGCCTCCTGGCGGCGGGACTTTCGCCCGCCCAGAAGGACGGCCTGCTGCGCCTGGTCTCGATCTACACGGGACGGTTGCGAGACGGCCACGCCGGCGTCTGGCAGGCCGATATCGAACGGCATCTAGACGAGACGCATTTTCTCTGGATGGGAGGCACTGAAGACGACAGCGTCTTCTACTACCGCATCCACAGCCCGGTCATCCTCATCGAGTTCGACCACCAGTCCGGCGTCGCTTTCGACAACGAGGAGCCGATGCGCTCGCACATTCACACGGTGATCCGGACGCCGAACGGCAACGATTACGGCAAGGACCTCCTGAGGCAGCACTACGCGCGCTTCGAGCACGTGGGAGGGGTTCACGTGGCGCGGACCCCCGCCTGACAGGGCCGATGCAGTACGTCCGACCGGTCGACCAGGGCGTTTTCAAGCCGGACGAGTTCCACAGCTACTTCATCGCTGACCCGTCAACCGGCCTCGACAGCTGCTATTGCATTCTGACGCGGGTGCCGCCGGGGAAGGGCACCACCCGCGGCAAGCACGTCCACCCGGCGGACCAGCTTTACTACATCCTGTCTGGAGAGATGCACGTCCTCCTCGGCAGGGAAGAGCAGGTAGCCCGACCCGGACAGCTGGTGTGGATACCGGCCGGCCTGCCGCACTGGAACTGGAACACGGCCGCCGAGCCCGAGGTCCATTTCGAGCTCATCGTCCCGGCGCCGGAGCGCGCATCGCTCGTGCTGGACCCCGGATCGCTCGCGGAGCCCGATGTCGCCGGAAAGCCGCTCATCCGCACCCTTGACGCCACAGCCTTCGATCCGGAGGGCTTCTCCCAGGTCGTCCTCGCCGACAGGGCGTCCGGCGTTGAGAGCGTCAGCTTCGGGATATTCAGGGTTCCTGCCGGCAACGGGACCGAGCTCCACGCCCACCGCTTCGACCAAATCTACTTCGTCATCGAAGGCAGGATGGGCCTCCAGATCGGCTTCGAGGAGTATGAAGCCGGCTCGAACACGCTGGTGGTGATTCCT
>DATMBD010000399.1:0-5442 GCA_035559355.1 Dehalococcoidia bacterium | reverse complement strand
CCCGCAGCCAGACCGGCACCCGCCCCTTGCCGCAATCGTGGAGCAGGGCCGCAAGGCGAAGGTCAGGATCGGTAGAGGCCGGGCCGAGACGCCGCAGCACTTCCAGGGCGTGACGTTG
This sequence comes from Dehalococcoidia bacterium, assembly GCA_035559355.1. Classification (GTDB taxonomy): domain Bacteria; phylum Chloroflexota; class Dehalococcoidia; order DSTF01; family WHTK01; genus WHTK01. The sequence goes on along the minus strand of DATMBD010000399.1, from coordinate 5,324 downwards.
ATCGCCGCGGTCCATCCCCAGGAACAGCGCTCTCTGGCCGGCCGTCAGACCGGCCAGCGCCGCTTCCAGTTCCGCGGCATCAATGCGCGGCCAAAGGGCGTGGAATACCTGGCGCGACCTGTAGAGGCCGCGGGCCACGCGGGCCCGCAGATGGCCCGAAGCGATCATCGGCAGGGATTGCCGTCGCTCATCGCCGGGCGTGAACGTCCCGTTGGACAACCCGTCAGCCGATGGCGTGGCCATGGCCGGCGATGATCGTGGTGAGGCCGTTGATTACCGGCGACATGATCGAATGCAGAAGGCTCACCTTCCCTTGGGTCACGAAGGGCATGACGATGAGGATCATGAGGATGCCGGGTCCGTACTGCTCCAGCTGAGCGACGGTCCGCGAGAGGTCTCGAGGCAGAAGGCCGACCGCTACCGAGAAGCCGTCCAGGGGGGCCAGGGGAAGCAGGTTGAACACGGCCAGGACGACGTTGAAAACGATCACGGCCGAAAGATACAGGCCGGCGTATTCGCCAAATCCCCAATCGCTGACGCTGCGGGGCACCAGGAACGGGCTGCGCCAGTCGACCATACCCAACTGGATGGGCGCGGCCGCTACGGCGGCGAGGAGGAGGTTGGCCAGCGGCCCCGCCGCGGCGACCATGGCCCGGCCGGTCTGAGGTCCGTTGCGGAGGCGAGACGGATTTACCGGCACGGGCTTGCCCCAGCCAAAGCCGCCAATGACCAGGAACAGCGTCCCCGCCGGGTCCAGGTGGCGGATTGGGTTAAGGCTGACGCGCCCCATGAGCCGGGCGGTCCGGTCGCCAAGGCGGTCGGCGGTGAAAGCGTGGCTGAACTCGTGGAAGGCGATGCCGACGATCAAGGCCGTGACGACGGAACCGGCAAAGGTTAGGAAAAGAAGGGCGCCTTCTTGAAGCAGTTCTGAGTAGGTAAGAAGCAAGATTCCCTCGCTTCGATTCTACACGGGCTTCGGAGGGTCTTGAAAAAGAGGCCGTGGGGAATGCATCGGTCAGTCTCTGCGCAGCGGCCTCAGCCCGAATCCAGCCCGTATTCGATTCGCCTCCGCCAGCAGCTTCGCGTCGCTTGTGAGGAAGGCCGAGAGATTGGCCGTGGTCACGCCGACGCGGGCAGCGGTCTCGGATACGCTGCCTTCGTAAGCGGAGAGGAGGTCCAGGAGGACGGCCGCGCACGGCAAGTAGCGCGCATCTCGTCGTCCCACCGCCAGCCGTCCTTTGCCATCAATGCAGGCCCCGACTGCCCTGGGGAGCGCTCCTTCCGGGGCAGGCCGGCGCAGTGTCAGCGCCAGCGCTTCCTTCAGGCGTTCGAGGGCGCGCGCGAGGTTCTCCGCCTGAGAGCGGCTCTCCGCGGCGGCGACGATGGTGGCGGTGGGCCGGTGCCGAAGCCTCACCGCGGATTCGGTCTTGTTGCGCTTCTGGCCGCCTGGGCCGGAGGCCCGATACGTGTCGATGTCGCACTCGGCCAGAAGGGCAGGGCCGTCCAGGAGGCGAGGGTCCACGCAGCGATTGTAGACGCTGGCGTCATCATCCCTTTGGACCAGTCGATGGTTCGGTTGGGCTTCGCGGCGCCTCTCCTGGCGCTGCCGTTGACCTTCGCGGGCGGCTAGTCCCGTCTTCCCGCGGCAAGGCTTCTTGGGAGACGCGATGAGGGTAAGAGAGGGTGAAGGGGCAGGCCAGTGGAGCCTACCGCCTTCCCCTCTCTCGCTCTCGGCGCTCGAGGCTCAGCGCTGGGCGGCGGCGCCGGCGGCCTTGGGCCGCGCGCCGTTGCCGGCCTCCTCCCGGATGTGGAACTCCGGCTCCAGGGCCTTGTGCGTGTCGACAAGGCCGGTGTAAGCGATCTCAGTGACCCCGGCCATCGCGGCACCGAAGAACCCTTGCCTCCGCATCTCCAAAGCCTTCTCCTGAGAGCGTCGGCGCGCCTCGTCCCAGGCGAAGCCCTCGAACAGGTCGGCATGGCTGCTGGTGAAGCGGCCGTTTGCGTCCATGGAGAAGGCGACGGCGCTGCAGATGGGGTGGCAGTAGGGCCCGTTCACCGCCGTGTTGATCGGGACCGGCAGGAGCGGCATGACGTGCGAGCCCCGAGCATCGCCGGTGACGTAGGGGGTGATCAGGAATGGCTCCGTCACCTCCTCCGGCGCCGGGAATATCCCTTGCGTCCGTACGATGGCGATGGGGTCGTCCTTGCCCGTGTACTTGCCTGCGATGTTATGCAAGCGCGTGGCCGAGACCGAGACCACCTGCTCGTCCGGCTTGTAGCGGGACCAAATCGACTCGATGGCGAAGCGATCGATGTTCTGCAGCAGGGCGGCGACATCCCAGCCGCGCTCGGGAACGTCCAGGCGGATGATGCGGTCGCCGCCGTGGTGGTCCATGTCGATGATCTCGAGCGAGAAGCCCTTGTGCATGCGCGGGTTGAGCAGCAGGCCGCCGTCATGCATCGGATCGCAGAACGCCAGATAGAGCGGCAGGTTGAACGCCCCAGGCCCGCACTTGTCGGCGGTCATGACGATGAAGGCCTCCGCCGGCCGGTCGGCGCTGGCGGGGTCTCGCTCGAATTCGATCTCGGCCACGCCCGGCCCGGCGCCTCGCACGTTTCCTGACGGAGCGTCCACGAGAAGATCCTGGCCCGCCCCGTAGCAGCCTTCTTCCTTCGCGATTTGCGTCGCCGCCAGGAAGCAATCCCAGGCGAACTTATGCACCGCCTCGGCGCCGGTACCCTGCTTGTGCGACATGAGCAGGGCGATGTCGTCGCCTGTGTAGGTGACCATGCCATCGATCAGCAGATCGCCGACAGCGCTCGCTACGCGTCTCTTGGCCTCGGCGATCATCCGCTCCGTGGGCCGCGTGTGCCCCCCAATGCTGCCCACGTCTGCCTTGATTGCCGAAAGCGTAACCTTCATCTCTGAACCTCCTCTCCCTTGGCGCCCAGCTTGGAACGGCTGGGCTGGATAAACAGGACGGCGACCGTCGGCCGCCGTCACTAACGTCCCTAGGACGATGTGCGCTTTCCTAGCTTCCCCGCGCCGGTGTTCCTATTCACGTGCGTCTCCGCAGGTGGCATGGTAGGCAGCGGCCGATTAGGGGTCAAGGAAAACGCGCATTAAGATTCCATTCACAATCTCCACCTGCCGCCAGCGGCACCGGCGACGGGTTTATGATGGCCTTACGACCTCCAACCCAGGGGAATCCCATGTCCCAGCTAGACACGCTCATCCAGACAGCGAACGCGCTCGTGGCACCCGAGAAAGGAATCCTCGCCGCGGACGAAAGCTCCGGCACGATCAAGCGCCGCTTCGACGCCATCGGCGTCGAGAGCACGGAGCAGAACCGCCGCGACTACCGCGAGCTCCTCTTCCGCACCGAAGGCATAGCGCGGTTTATCAGCGGCGTCATCCTCTACGACGAAACGATCCGGCAGAAGGCTGCCGACGGCACTCCCCTCGTGGATGTCCTGAGAAAGCAGGGCGTAATCCCCGGGATCAAGGTAGATGCCGGCGCCAAGCCCCTCGCCGGCGCCGAAGGCGAGCTCGTGACCGAGGGCCTCGACGGCCTACGCGAGCGCCTGGTCGAGTACCGCGAGCTCGGCGCTCGCTTCACGAAGTGGCGGGCCGTGATCACCATCGGGCAGGACATCCCGTCCGACTACTGCATCGAGGTCAACGCTCATGCCCTCGGCCGTTTCGCGGCCCTCAGCCAGGAGGCAGGCCTTGTCCCCATCGTCGAGCCCGAGGTGCTGATGGACGGCGACCACTCCATCGACCGCTGTTTCGAGGCGACCAAACGCACGCTGCTGGCCGTTTTCCGTCAGCTCGCGCTTCAGCGAGTCCAGTTGGAGGGCACGCTCCTGAAGCCGAATATGGTTCTCTCCGGGAAGGACGCGCCAGATCGGGCGCCTTCCGAAGAGGTCGCCCGGCAGACGCTGCGCTGCTTCCTGCAAACGGTCCCCGCCGCGGTGCCCGGCATCGTCTTCCTCTCCGGCGGGCAGTCGGACGAGGAGGCGACGGTGAACCTGGACGCGATCGCTCGGCTGGCGCCCGCGCTACGAGCGCCGTGGCAGATCAGCTTTTCCTACGGCCGCGGCCTGCAGTCCGCGCCCCTGAAAGCCTGGGCCGGCAGGCCCGAAAACGTCGCGGCCGCTCAGCAGGCGTTTTTCCGACGGGCGATGCTCACCTCGGCGGCGCGTCAGGGCCGCTATTCGCCGGGAATGGAAAAGTAGGGCCCGCGTCTCCAACGAAAAGGACGGCGGGGCAAAACGCCTCGCCGTCCCGACGTCCTTGGATCCGAGCCGCCGCTATACCCAATCGGGCCGCCGGAGCTGGCTCTTCTGCTTTCGCTCCAGCGTCTTCGCGAGGTCCTCGTTGATCTTCGAAGTCAGGACGCGCATCTCCTGACTCGTTACCCGCATCTCCTCCGACTTCCAGCGCCGCACTTTCGCCCTGTCCGAATCCGCCAGCGGCGTCTCGTCCAGCATCCGGCCGACGATGTGCGAGAGCAGGTTCCAGGCCTCGTCGTTGTCAAGCTCCACTTTCATGCTTGCGCCCCTTCCTTGCTGGAGACGTACCAGCCCTTGCGCCGGATCAAGCGTGTGGTGCGTTCGTCCAGGACTGTACCCAGCGTCTCGTTCATGGACACGGTGAGGTCAGCCATTTCGGCGGTCCCTTCGGTGTGGTCGCTTCGCCAGCGCCGGATGGCAGCCTTGCCCTCGTCGGACAGCTCCACCTGGTCCAGCACTTGAGAGACAACCAGGGTCATGATCGACCATGCCTCGTCAGGTTCGAGGATTACCTGCATTCGCTCCCCCTCCTCAATCTCAGTCCGGGCCTATCATATCCTGTCGCTCGTCTTCTGCGACCGCTGCCAAGGCCGCGGCGGCGGCGACTGAGGGCAAAGCGCTGCTGAAGGAGAGAGCGATGGTGGACCGGCTGAAGGGCAAGGTGGCGATCGTGACGGGGGCAGGGTCGAGCGGGCCTGGAATAGGCAACGGCAAGGCGGCGGCGATTTTGTTCGCGCGCGAAGGGGCGAAGGTGCTTTGCGTAGACGTTGTCGAGGAGCGGGCGCTGGAGACCGTGGCGATCATCGAAGACGAGGGCAACGTGGCTTCGGCCCTGGCGGCCGATGTGACCCGCCAGGCGGAGTGTCAGCGCATGGCGGCCGTGGCGGTGGAGCGGTACGGTCGCATCGACATTCTCCAGAACAACGTGGGCATACCGTCGCGCCAGGCGCTTCCGGACATTACTGAGGAAGAGTGGGACCACCACATGATCGTGAACGTGCGAAGCATGGTGCTGGCGGCGCAGGCGG
>DATMBD010000398.1:0-2376 GCA_035559355.1 Dehalococcoidia bacterium | reverse complement strand
CCAGGGGCGGGCCCTGATCTTGACCATGCACTCCTACGCGTCGAACGAGCAGCTGCTGACGCGCATCCGGTCCATGTGCGACGCGCACTTGCGCCTGCGCGTCGAGGAGGTGGGCACCCAGCTGGTCAAGGTGCTCGAAGTGGCCAAGATCCGCGGCGCCGCCAAGAGCACCGGCAACATCATCTCCTTCGACGTCGAACCGAATCTCGGCATGCGCATCATTCCGGTGACGAAAGCCAAGGCATGAGCGAAGCGGTTGCAGCAGGAAACCCGGCGATTACTCGTGAAAGACGCGCCGCGGAGGCCGACCCTGCGAAAGCAGAGATGCGGCGCGCCCTTGAGGAGGCGGCGGCCTCGCATCCCCACCTCCGCGTCTACCTGAGCTCGCTCGACCCGCAACTCTACCCGCCTGACTATTACGAGAAGGCCGTCCGCTCCGCCGGAGAGGCCGATTTCCGCAACTTCATCTACAACGTCGGCGGCGGCCTCTTCGTCCACATCCTGAGCGACCCCGATGACGCCCGCGACACCTACGTCGCCATCGAGCCTTCGCAGGTCGAAGACCTAAGCCAGATCGTCGCAAAGATCGACGTCTTCCTGCTCGATTACGTGGACGAGCTCGAGTCGGCGGAGACGGAGGAGCAGAAGACGGCGGTCCTGCTCCGCGCGGTGGAGGAAAACGTCAAGGTGAAGAAGGGCGCCTCGAAGGGCTTCCTGCCGTTCAAGCGGAAGGCCAGGAAAGCGGACGAGGACGAAATCGTCGTGACGCCCGAGGAGCTGGAGGCCCTCAAGTATTTGGTCATCCGCGAGAAGATCGGCCTGGGCGCGCTGGAGCCCCTGATCCGGGATCCGCACATCGAGGACATCAGCTGCAGCGGCGTCGGGCCGCTGTTCATCGAGCACAAGCTCTACGGCGGCCTCAAGGCCAACATCCGCTTCGACGACAGCGAGCAGTTGGACGCCTTCGTGGTCAGGCTGTCGGAGAAGATCAAGAAGCCGGTCACTTACAAGAACCCCATCTCGGACGCGACGCTGCCCGACGGCTCCCGCATCAACATCGTCTACGGCGGCGACGTCTCGACGCGGGGGAGCAACTTCACGATCCGGAAGTTCACCGCCGTCCCGCTCAGCATCCTGGACATCATCGCCAGCGGCGGCATCAGCGCCGAGATGGCCGCTTACCTTTCCATGATGATCGGCGAGGGCATGAACCTTTTCGTCTCCGGGGAGACGGCCTCCGGCAAGACCACCCTCCTCAACGCCCTGACGGCCTTCTACCCGCCGGCGGCGAAGATCGTCACCATCGAGGACACGCCGGAGTTGCAGGTCCCGCACGCAAACTGGACTCGCGAAGTCGTGCGCGGGTCGATGTCCTCGAACGACGGCGGCGTGACCATGTTCTCCCTCCTGCGCGCCGCCCTGCGCCAGCGGCCCAACGCCATCCTCGTCGGCGAGATCAGAGGCGAGGAAGGCGCCATCGCCTTTCAGGCCATGCAAACCGGGCACGCCGTGGCCGCCACCTTCCACGCCTCTTCCGTGGAGAAGCTTATCCAGCGTCTCACCGGCGCCCCCATCAACGTGCCGAAGGCATACGTCGACAACCTGAACGTCGTCTGCATCGCCAGCGCCGTGCGGCTGCCCAACGGCAAGCCGGGCCGTCGCATTCTCAGCATTAACGAGCTCATCGGTTATGACCCGCAGGCGGACGCCTTTTCGTTCATCGAGGTCTATCGGTGGGTGCCCCACAACGACACCTTCGAGGCCACGGGCCACATGAACAGCTACCTCCTGGAGCACCGCATCGCCCCCGCACGCGGCATCGACCCCCAGAACAAGCGCGCCATCTATGACGAGCTGGAGAAGCGCGCCCGCCTCTTCGAGCGACTCCTGGCCGCCGGAAGGACGAACTTCTTTGATCTCTACAAGGCATTTTCCCAGGCTCAGAGGCAAGGCCTCATCTGAGCCCGCCCGGCCTGCGCCCAAGGCCGCCAAGGAAGACGACTTCGGGCCGCAGTCGCTCTTCAGCCGCGAGCCGCTCGATTTCGACCTGATCACGCAGCTCACGCACATGTCCGCCGTTGCGACATCCGGCATTGCCCGGGACAAACTCTTCGAGGGCACCGCGGCGCTCGACTACAGCACCTCGAAATACTTCCGTCGCGTCCACCGCGTGGCCCAACGCCTGAATTACGACTACTCCAAGGCCTGTGAGGTGGTGGCCGACGCGGCGCGAGTCGAAAGCGTGCAGAACCTGCTGCTGCACTTCGCGACGGCGCTCTCGGCCGGCGAACCTGAGGCCGAATTCCTGGGAAGGGAGACCGACGTCCAGTTGGAGCTATACGGAAAGAAATACGAGCGGGACATTGAGGCGCTGCG
>DATMBD010000397.1:0-3563 GCA_035559355.1 Dehalococcoidia bacterium | reverse complement strand
GGCTTGGCCGGCGCCTTCATGCTCCTGGTCTTCGTTCCGGAGACTCTCCGTCGCCGGCGCGCCTTGGCAGTTACGGCTTTCGCCGTCCGAGGCGACGATCCCACCTCATGAGGACGCTTTGCGGCCCTCAGGGACACGTGCCCCGGTTCCGGGCTTGGCAGGCCGTGGCCGCGCTGCAGGACCGGACGGGAATCCCCGGAGAGGAAACGCCGCGCCTACGGCAAGCGGTTGAACCAGGCTAGGCCGAGCGCGCCGGCGAGGACCGAGATGGCCAGCGCCGCCCCGGCAAACGCGAAGGTTATTTCCGTCTCCTTTTCCTCGAAGACTCGCTCACGTGCGAGCTCCTCGTAGATCTGGCGCAAGTCGCCTTCGTCCTGGGCGTTGAAGTAGCGGCCACCTGTCGCCTCGGCGATGGCCCGCAGGGTCGACTCGTCAAGACGGGTGAAGACATTCCGTCCCTGGATCTGGAGCACGGTGCCTTCCGGGGTGCCGATGCCGACGGTGTAGACCTTGATCCCAGCCGCCACGGCTTCCTGGGCCACGTCCAACGGGTCGGGGCCGGTGTTGCTTTGGCCGTCAGACACGAGAACGATGCTCGCCGGCGGGGCGCCGTTGCGGCCGGCTGGGGGCGTTGGCGTCGGCTGGCCTGGCCTGCCCGTGATCTCGGGTTGGCCGTCGGCCTGGTCTTCAAAGATCGCGTCAAGCGCTACTTGGAGGCCGGCGCCGATGTTCGTGCCCCGTTGCGGCCGCAGCCGCGCCACCGCATCCAGCACAGGCTTGCGTTCGCGCGTTGGCGGAGCCACCAGCGCCCCGAAGTCGCTGAAGGAGACGACGCCGATCTTCACGCCGTCCGGCTGCTTCTCCACGAATTCGCGCACGGCGTCCTTGGTAGCCTCCATGCGGTTTGGCTCCACGTCCTGCGCGAACATCGAACCGGAGACGTCGATAGACAAGATCACTGTGCCGGTGTTCGACGGCACGGGGACGGTGGCTTCCGGCCGGGCGAGGGCGATGATCAACGCCCCGATGGCGAGCATATATAGCGCGGGCGGGATGTGGCGCCGAATGCCCGGTCCCGTGCCGACGGCCTGAGCCACGAGGGAGACGCTGGCGTAGCGCAGCGCGTAGCGGCGCCGGCGCCGCTGCATCCAGACGTAGAGGCCCGCAATGAGGGGAAGGAGGAGAAGGAGCAGGAGCGCGGCCGGCCACTGAAAGTGCATCAGAAAGGCCCTCCCCGAGCAGCGCCGGACGACCGCCTGCGCGACTCGCGGCGCAGGTGGGCGAAGCGCGCGACTTCCCAGACCAGGTCGCCGTCAGTGGACAGCCTCAAGACATCCACGCCGTGGCGGGCGAACGTGCGGCCGATCGCCTGCTTGCGCTCCTCGACCAGGGAGGCGAAACGGCGTTGGAAGCCCGGATCGCTCGTATCTACGTAGACCTGCTGCCCGGTCTCGGCGTCCTCGAGCACCAGCCAGCCGATGGGAGGGATCACTTCTTCCCGCGGATCGGAAAGCCAGACGGCGAGGACTTCATGCCGCTGGGCGAGGCGGGCTAGCGGCGCCTCCCAGTCGCCGGAGGCGATGAAATCTGAAACGATGAAGACAAGCGAGCGCCGGCGAAGGGTCTCGGCCGCCCTGTCCAGCACGGCCGGCAAATCCGTGACACCCGCCGCTTCCGCGCGGTCGGACCGGACGAGCTGGTGCAGGATGCGCAACGTCTGCACCTGACCGCCGCGCGGGGGCACCACCTCATCGACGGAGCTGGAGAACAGCAGCGCCCCGACCTTGTTGCCGTGACGGGTCAGCAGCCGCGCCATCACTCCCGCGAAGTCGATCACGAGGTCGCTCTTGCGGGCCTTCGCCGTCCCAAACTGGACGGAGGGCGATAGGTCCAGAAGCAGCCAGGCGGTGATCTCGCGATCTTCGATATATTGACGGACGAAGGGCTCACCCATGCGCGCGGTGACGTTCCAGTCCATGTAGCGAACGTCGTCCTCTGGCTGGTACTCCCGCACCTCCGCCAGATCGAAGCCGTGGCCCGTGAACAGCGAGCGGTAGTCGCCCTGAAGGATGCCGTCCAGGCGGCGGACGACGTGCCAGTCGAGGCGCTTGAGAAGGGCCTCCGCGTCCACGTGGCGTCGTTCGCGGCCGACGACGTCGGCGGCGGCAGTGACCAAGGTTGCGGTCACGCGCTCCTCCTATCGGCCGCGGCGGCGGCCGTGCCCTGCAGGCGCGGGTCGTCGGTGAAAGGCCGCGTCGGCCGCGGCACCGCCTCTACGACACGGCGGATGATTTCGTCGGCGCTGACGCGGTCGGCCAGGGCCTCATAGGAGAGCACCATGCGGTGCCGCATTACGTCTGGAGCGAGCTCAATGATGTCCGGCGGCACCACGTAGTCCCGGCCGCGGGTCAAAGCCAGGGCCCGCGCGCCGAGGATGAGGTTGATCGAGGCGCGGGGGCTGGCCCCGAAGGCGACGTAGCGGGCGATTTCGGCGAGGCCATAATCCCCGGGCCGCCGCGTAGCTCCCACCAGCCGCACCGCGTACTCCATCAGCTCCGGGTCTACGTATACGTCGTCGGCCTGCTTTTGCAGCTCCTGGAGCTCGGTGGTGGTGAGGATCTGGCGCACCGGCGCGAGCTGGCCGGTCATGCGCTGCACGATCACCACTTCCTCGCGCTCGGTAGGGTAGCCCACGAGAACCTTCATCATGAAGCGGTCGACTTGCGCCTCTGGTAGCGCGTACGTGCCCTCCGTCTCGATCGGGTTCTGGGTGGCCAGGACCAGGAACGGCTCCGGCACCCTGTGCGTCTCCCGGCCAATGGTCACCTGATGTTCCTGCATGACCTCCAACAGCGCCGACTGCACTTTCGCCGGCGCGCGGTTGATCTCGTCAGCGAGGAGGAGGTTCGTGAACACCGGCCCCAGTGAGGTAGTGAAATCACCCGTCTTCTGGTTGTAGATGCGCGTGCCCACGAGGTCGGCTGGGACGAGGTCGGGCGTGAACTGGATGCGGTTGAACTGGCCGCCCACGACCTGGGCGACGGTGCGGATGGCCAGCGTCTTTGCCAGGCCGGGCACGCCCTCGACGAGGATGTGGCCCCTGGCCAGGAGCGCCACGACGATGCGCTCCAGCAACGCCTCCTGGCCAACGATGACCTTCTTGATTTCGAAGAGCATCTGCTCCAGGGGAGAGCCGGGTTCCTGATTTTCGGTCTCTTCGGGCATGCGGTGAGCTCCTTGAGTATTGTGCGCTTCCACGGCTAACCGAGCGGCGGCAGCACGCCGGAAGCGGCCTCGATCGGCACGGCGAAGCCGAGGCCGACGAACACGCGGTCGCGAGTGGGATTGACGATGCCTGTGACGATGCCGACGACGCGGCCGTTCATGTCGACGAGCGGGCCGCCGGAGTTCCCCGGGTTCACGGCCGCGTCGAACTGGATCATGTTCGTGAGGACTTGGCCCGTCTCCTCGACCAGGAAGTTGCGGCCCAGGCCGCTGACCACGCCGGCGCTGAGGCTGCCCTCCAGACCGAAGGGAGAACCGATGGCGAGAACGCGGTCCCC
>DATMBD010000396.1:0-10994 GCA_035559355.1 Dehalococcoidia bacterium | reverse complement strand
TGCCGCCCCTGGTCCTCCGTTACGCCACTCCTTCGGGCGAGACAGGCGAGGTGCAGACGCAAGCTACGCGCCTGGAAGTCGAAAGCGTGCTGCCGCCCGGGGACCTGGAGCCCAAGGGCCTCAAGCCCCAGGCCGAGATCGCCGGCGGCGGCTCGGCATGGGCCCCGTATGCCGCCGCGGCTGGCCTGGCCTTGGCTGGCGCGGCTGCGCTCCTGTGGTGGCGACGCCGGGCTCTCAGGCGTCGCCGCGCGGCGGCCCTGCCGGAACCTCTGCCGGTGCTTGCCGCCGGACCTGAGGATCGGGCGCGAGCCATGCTCGACCGTGCCGGCGCCGACTTCGCCGCAGACGCCGACTACGTCGCCTACTACACCGCCCTTGGGTCCACCGTCCGCACGTACCTCAGCGAGCGTTACGGTTTCCCCGCCTTCGCCCTCACGACCCGCGAACTGGAGCGCGAGATGCTCGCCCGCGGCCTCGACCGCTGGCAGGTCCGCGTCGCCAGCGGCCTCCTGCAGCAATGCGATGCCGTGGTCTACGCGCGCTACCGCCCCGCGGCCGAGCGCGCCGATGCTGACCTCACGGCCGCGTATGAAGTCGTGGAGATGAGCCGGCCGCCGGAGCGCCGGGAGGCCGCCGTATGACCTTCGCCGATCCGTACGCGCTCGCGCTCCTCCTGGCCCTGCCGCTGGTCCTCTTTTTGAAACGGCGAGCCGGCCCTCGGGAAGCTGCCGGACGCTTCTCGAACGCAGCCCTCCTCAGCTCCTTGCGCCCCACGTGGCGCGTGCGCTATCGCTGGCTGCCCACCGCCGTGCGCGCTGGCGCGCTGGCTCTGCTCGTGGTCGGGCTGGCGAGGCCGCAGACCGGTCAGGCGGAAAGCGAACTCCCCGGCCAGGGCATCGACATCGCCCTGGCGCTGGACACGTCGAGCAGCATGGCGGCTTCGTTCGCTGGAGACGAGTCCCGTCTCGCCGTCGCCCAAAGAGTTCTCACGGACTTCATCGAGGGGCGTACGAATGACCGCGTTGGCCTCGTCATCTTCCGAGCGGAGGCCCTGGTTCTGAGCCCCCTCACCCTCGACTACGATGCCCTTGCCGATGTCGTCGGCCGCGTCGAGCAAGTGAACCTGCGCGACGGCACAGCCATCGGCGACGGGCTCAGCGAAGCCCTCAACCTCCTGCGCGAGTCGCGGGCCCGCAGCCGCGTGGCCATCCTGGCCACGGACGGCGAGAACAACGAAGGCGAGGTGGAGCCTTTGAAAGCCGCCCGCCTGGCAGAGACCCTGGGCATTCGCGTCTACACCATCGGCATAATCGACCCCTCGACGCGGGCACAGGGGAAAGTCAACGTCGACGAGCAAGCCCTGCAGGAAATGGCCCGCGTCACGGGCGGCCGCTACTTCCCTGCCGAGAACGAGCGCGCGCTGGCCGGGATCTACGAAAGCATCGACGAGCTGGAGAAGTCGCGCGTCGGCCGGCCGCAGTTCGGCGCCTATAACGAGTTGGGCGTCTACTTCGCGATCGCAGCGCTGGCCCTGCTGGCCGCGGAGCTTGCCCTGCGCGCCACCGTCTGGAGGCAGGCGGCGTGATCCGCCTGGCGCAGCCCGAATACCTGGCGCTCCTGGCCGTCGTCGCCCTCATGACGGCCGCTGCCGTGTGGCTGGCACGATGGCGGGAGCGGGCACGGCGCGAGTTCGCCGGACCGCAGGCAGCCCGCTGGCAGGGCTCCGGCTACTGGCTGAGCACATCCCCACTTCTCCTCGCGGCGGCGCTCCTCGTCATCGCGGCCGCGCGCCCGCAATGGGGTTCGCGAGAGCTCCTGCGCGAACGCCAGGGAGTCGATCTGGTCATCGTTCTCGACATTTCGCAGAGCATGGAGGCCGCCGACGTGCAGCCGAACCGCCTTGCCGTGGCGCAGGAGGAGCTCGTGCGGCTGGTCGAGCAACAGCGGGGCAGCCGCATCGGCCTTGTCTTCTTCGCTGGAAGCGCAATCATGCGCTCGCCTCTCACGACGGACACGCAGGCCGTGACTCAGCTCATCCGCCGCGCCGACGAGGAAGGGGGCCTCGTCCGCGCAGGCTCAGACATCGGGGCGGCGTTGGCCCAGGCCGCAGAAGTGCTGGCGAACAGCGACAACCCGGGCAAGGCAGTGCTCCTGGTCAGCGACGGCGAAGACCACGGCGGCGCGTATGTCCAGCAGGCTCAAGCGCTGCGCGAGAAGGGTATCGTCGTGCTCACCGCGGGCGTGGGGACCGCGGCGGGAGCGCAGCTGTTCGACGTCGATGCGCGGGGCCAGCGCGTCCCGAAGCTCGATGCAGCCCGCCAGCCGGTCGTGAGCCGCCTGAATGAGTCCGTCTTGCGATCTATCGCGGCCACGGGCGGAGGAGCCTACTACTCGCTTTCGGAAGGACGTTCCGGCGGCCTGGGGGGGATCGGCGTGGAGCTGTCGCGGCTCGATCCGTCGCCGACAGGGGACGACGCGCTCAAGCTTCCCGTCGAACGCTTCCAGGTCTTCCTTGCCGCCGCTGCCGCCCTTCTGGTTGCCTCGTGGTTCGTGCCCGTGCGCCTGGCCCTCCCCATCGTCGCGTGGCTCAGGCGAGCGCGGCCGCACGGTGCTTTGCCCTTGCTTCTCCTCACTCTCGTCCTGGTCGCCTGCGGCAGCGGGGACTCAATTCGAGAGGAGAACGCGCGCGCCAATCGACTCTACGCCCAGGGCGACTTCCGGGCTGCACTGGCCGAATACCAAAAGCTCCTCGCGGAGCGTCCAGACCTAGACGAGCTCAGCTATAACGCGGGCAACGCCCTGCACCGCCTGGGTGAATTCGAGCGCGCCGTAGCGGAGACGCAGCGGGCGTTGCCGCCTCGTGAGCCCGCCCTCGGGGCAGCAACCTACTACGCTCTGGGGAACCACTTCCTGCAATTGCAGCGTCTGGAAGACGCCTACTTCGCTTACCGCCGGGCCCTGCTGCTTGACCCGGCGGACGCGGACGCGAAGCACAACCTAGAGCTCACGCTCCTGCTCCTCAACAGGCAGCAGCAGCCGTCCGCCGGCGGCAGCGGCTCGGAGCAGCCCGGCCCGCCCGGCGGCGAAGGAACGCCGGGGCAGGAGCAACAGCCGGGGGCCTCGCCGGAAGGTACGCCGTCGCAGCCTAGCGCAGCTGAGAACGGGCCTGCCGCCCAACCTACGCCCGGCGTTCCGGCGGCGGCCCTTCAACGTCAGCTCGAGGAAGCGCTTGCCGGCATCGACGAAGAACTGACCTTCGAGGAGGCTATCCGCATCCTCGACCTCCTTAGAGAACAACAGCGGCAGCGCCAGGCTCCCCAGGGCCCGCGCCCTTCCGGCCCCGACTATTAGCACGTGGCTCGCTGGGTACACCTCGCCACCGCCCCGGACCAGATGACGGCCGAATTCTGGATATCCGTCCTGATGGACGCAGGTATTCGGGCCATGATCAGGCCCTCGGACGCGGTCTCCTTCCTCGGCGTGAGCCCCTACGGTTGCCGCCTGCAGGTGTTGGAGGAAGACCTGGAACAAGCTCGCATGGTCTTGGGCGACCTGGCGGAAGAGGAAACTTGACGACGTGTTGGAAAAGTTCGGAATCGACGGAGCTTGAATCCCGCAGCTTCGACGTGGCTGCGGGATTCAAGGCCGCGGCCAAATTTCCATGCGCAGCCAAGTCAAGAAGACGCGTCGCTAGCGCCAGCGCAGCAGCCGCTGCATCAGGTTGTTGCGCACCTTGCGCCAGACCGACTCCAGCCGTTCCTGTTCTGACTCCGAAAGGACTTTGCTCCCGTAGCGGCTGCGGACATACGTCTCGCTCAGATATTCGAGGTCTTCGACTTCGGGCAGCTCCCGCTTCAGGCGAGCGGCGACCTCGCGGGGTGTCTCTTGGGGGAGGGGCTTGAAACTCGCCCAGCGGGCGAGGCGTAGCGTCTTCTCCCAGACCTGCACTGGGTATGGCATCCCGGCGAGGCCGCGGGTCCAGCTGTAGCGGAGGATGCCTGCGCCGGCGAGAGTGAGGGCAAGAACCCCAAGGACAATGATCATCAGCACGCGGCTGACAGTGTTGGACTCCTCCTCGATGATGAGCTGGTCCAACGCCTCGCCGGCGGGGCCGGTCTGGCCCAGGCCGGTGGGGTCGATGAACGCGTCATCGAAGAAGGGCTGATTCGGGTCGAAGCCGGGCAGGAAGTCTCCGTCCAGGCCGGAGCGAAGGATGGGCGGCTCGCTGGGCGTGGGGTTGAATTCCACCCAGCCGAGGCCCGGGAAGAAGACTTCCGGCCAAGCGAAGGCGTCGCCTTCGTCGATCTCGTAGACGTTTGTCTGGGGGACGCGGTCCTCGGCATGGATCACGTAGCCAACCGCAAGCCGCGCCGGTATCCCCAGCGTCCGCAGCATCACCACCATCGCCGAAGCGTGATAGTCGAAGTAGCCGCGGCGGACGTCGAAGAGGAAATACTCTACGGAGTCCTTTTTCGGCGGAGCGGCCTCGATTTTCGTGTCGACGGCGAAGGTGCGCAGGAACTGCTCGATCATCGCCGCTTTGTCGTAGGCCGTGGCCGCGCCGATGGTCACTTCCCGCGCCTTTGCCGCGATCTTCGGGGGCAGGTTCGGGGGCAGCTGGAGATAGGCCTGCGTCCAAGCCGGGTACGTGACTGACGCCGCCCGCAAGGCGTTCACGGATGCGTTGCTGACGGTGCTGTCCACGCGGTACTGCTCGTTCTCGCCCAGCTGCCTCGTGGGCCGCACGGAAGTCACGTCACCAGGCCCGGGCCCGAAGACCACGCGCGATTCGATGTTCACGGCCAAAGGCTGGCCCGCCGAAACGATGACGTTGGACCGTTTCGAGGTCGTGACCTGGATCGATACCTGGCGGCGAAGCTGGCGGAGCGCCTCTTGAACGCTGTTCAGCGGCTGCAGCGGCGGCACGGAAGTGCTGGTGATCTGGCTGGCGGGGCCCACTTTCCAGCCTTGCGCCGTGTACACGTCGTAGACCTGAGCGCGCAGGAAACCGGTTTCGGTTGTCGTGACCTGCATGACGTCCCCGCCGCCCAGCGAGATCTCTCCTTGCAGCGGCAGTGTGGCGCCGAAGTGGTGGATGGTCCCGCCCTTCTTGCTGTCGATGGCGCTGAAGACTCGGCCAAGGTCGCGCAATGGCTCGGCCACGGGCGAGGTCAGGCCGGACCAGAGGGAGTAGAAGGCGCCGCTGCCCCCGCCCACCGGCATCACCCACGCCACGGCCAGCAGCGCGATCGCCACCCAGACGGTGACGTTCAGCACGCTCAAGCTGATGAACTCCGGGTAGCGGATGTGATTCCGGCGCCAGTCTCGCGTATTGCGGAGCAGGTTTACGCGCGCGACGAGCAAGATGGCGCAGAAGAGGTAGATGAGAAGCGGCAGGCTCTTTTGGCCCGGCAGGTAGCTGATGTTGGTCAGCAAAGCCAGTCCGCCGGGGACAAGGCCCAGCCAGGCGTTGTACCAGCGGAAGATGCTCAGGGCCGCGACGTACGCTGTGAAATACGTCGCCGCGACGACGAGGACTACGAACGGGATGTTGTCGTTGGAGATGCCGCCGCTGACGAGCGCGTCGCCCCACACCGCCAGCCGGTCGAGGACTTCCCACATCCGATCGCCAATGGAACCCTGCAGCTTCGTGCCGCTGGCGTAGATGACGCCCACAGAGCCGACGGCGAGCGCCAGGACGTGCCCCGCGATCACCGGCATCCGGAGGCGCGCCGTCGCCAGACCGATAATCAAGCCCAGGAACCCGATTTCGTACAGCGAGGGCATCTCCGGGACCCAGTCGGCGCTATCGATCGAGCGCACGACGGTCAGGAATGCCACCAGGACGATGAGGAGGGTGACCGCCTCCTCCCAGGAGAAGAGCGAGATTCGCAAAGTCACCCGGCGGCGAGGGGGCGCTGGCGCCTCCTCCGGCCGCGGTCGGAAAATTTCTTCCCAGGACGCTTGTCTCATGGTCAGGCGCGCCTTGGTATCACTTCGCTGCTGCCTTCCATGCCCATCGCCAGCGAGGAGATGAGGTCGTCGGAGCGGCGTACGAGATAAGTGTAGACGTCAGACGCGGCCAGGGTTCCGAAGACCATGAGCGCGTTCTCGCTACCGCCGAAGGTGCTGGGCTCCAGAAGGACGGCAGCCACCTTCACGCCTCGCTCCGCTAGAAACTGCAGGGAACCCACCCAGTCCTCGGACGTGGAGGGCGTGATCACCACCACGGTCGTGTGGCGGCCAAAGCGCTTTGCTTCCTCGCTGATTAGCGTTCCGAGGGGAACGTCCCCCTCCGCCGTCGAAAGCGCCAGCGCTTCCAGGATTCGAGTGTAGTGCTGGGCGCCGCGTTCGGCCTCCTCGATGAAGAGGCGCTTGCCGTAGCTGATGAAGCCAACCGAGCGGTTGGCGACGAGGAAGTAGCGCGCGATCGACGCGGCGATCTTGACGGCGAATTCCTCGGTGCCCTCCTCCCCCTGCCCCACGTGAACGGACTTGTCGAGGTCGAGGATCAGCCAGATGTCGCTGGCGGGGTCCAGCTCGAAGAGCTTGACCATGAGCTCGCCGGTCCGCGCCGTCGTCGGCCAGTGGATGCGGTTGTAGCTGTCGCCGGGCTCGTACTTGCGGACTCCCGATGCGTTCGGCGTGACGTAATGAGTCCGCTTGCGGAAGCGCCCCTCCCCCGGCAGGTTCGCGGGCGGCACGTAGAAGTTGGGAAGCTCCGTGGCCCGTGGATAGACGAGGACGCTTTGGGGTCGGCCGTACGTATTCGTGTAGCGGAAGAAGCCGAAGGGATCGCCAGTCGTGATCCGAACGGGGCCAACGCTATAAAGGCCGCGCAAGCGGCAGACGGAAGCCGTCTTCCAAGTGCGGGACTCCCTCGGCCCCAGCGTGATCACGCGGCTGGCGGAGTGGCCCGGCATATCGGAGGGGTCTTCGACTTCGAGCCAGAGCTTGGCCAGCCAGCTGTTGTTCTTGACCGTAATCCGCTCGATGAACTCCTGGCCTTCCTGTAGGCGGTCCAACGGGCGCTCTGTGGTCACCTCAAGGTTCCGGGCGTTCGCCTTCGCCCAGAAATAGGCAAGGGGCACGCCGATGGCGATGACGTAGGAAAGCCGCGCCGGCAGCCAGAAGCCCGTCGCCAGCGCCGACATCAGGCAGACGAAGAAGATCACGCCGATGACCGTCAGCGAGAGGTGGCGCCGAATCAGGAGGTCGTACGCCTCCCGCATCATCTGCAGCACAGCCGCCCTCTAGCGCGGCTGCCCGCCGCGGGCGCGGGCGCCGGGAACAGGCACGCGCTCGAGGCAGCCCATGATGATGTCCGAGGCAGCGATGCTCTTCACCCTTGCCGAAGGGCTGACGATCACTCGATGCCCAAGCGTGTTGTAGGCTAGCTCCTTCACGTCGTCGGGTATGACGAAGTCGCGGCCGTCCAGGAGGGCGCGCGCCTGCGCCGTGCGATAGAGCGCCAACGAGCCCCGCGGCGACGCGCCCAGGTAAACGGACTCGTGCTGGCGGGTCATGTCCACCAAGGCCACGATGTACTGCTTGATCAAGGGATCGACGTAGATCTCCTTGACGCTGCGCTGCAGCTGGAGGACTTCGTTGGGGTCGGTCACTTGCTGGAGGGATTCGACGGGATGGGCGACCTGCTGGCTGTCCATCATCAGGACTTCATCCGTGTTGCTCGGATAGCCGAGGTGGATGCGCATGAGGAAGCGGTCCAGCTGCGCCTCCGGCAGCGGGAAGGTGCCCTCGTACTCGATGGGGTTCTGGGTAGCCAGAACCATGAACGGCTCCGGCAGTTCCCGCGTCACGCCGTCCACGGTTATGCGATGCTCCTCCATGGCCTCCAGGAGCGCGGACTGAGTCTTCGGCGTCGCACGGTTGATCTCGTCGGCGAGGACGATCTGGGCCATGAGCGGGCCCGGCCGGAACTCGAAGTCGCCGGTGCGCTGGTTGTAGACGGAGACGCCGGTCACATCGCTCGGCAGGATGTCGGGCGTGAACTGGATTCGCTTGAACTCGCAACCGGTGGACTTGGCGAGGCTCCGCGCCAGCGTGGTCTTGCCGACGCCTGGCACGTCCTCAATCAAAAGGTGGCCTTGACAAATAAGGCAGATGACGGAAAGCCGGACCTCTTGTTCCTTGCCGATGATTACCTTCTGGACGTTGGCCAGGATCCGTTCCGCTATGAGTTTTGGATCTTCCACGCTCGCGCTCCGACCTCCCTGCTGCTCCCCTCCGCAGAAGTTGGAGGTAGCTCCACTATAGAAAACGCGAACCTGTCGGGGATAGCCAACACGCTCGCGGGATTACTGCCGCGAATTATAGCAAACGGCATAGGCGCAAATTATTAGGAAAGCGTTAAGCTCTATTCCGCTTGCCTTCGTGCACCTGCCGCCAGGCGTTATGATCGGTCGCGATGACGTCCGCCCGCCAGCGTCTCGTCGCCGGCCTTCTCTTCGCCCCGGCCCTTGCGATTCTCCTGTTCGCCTGCGGCGGCGGCTCGCTGGTCCCCTCGGCCACGCCGCCGCCTACATCCCCGCTGGCGCCTACATCCCCGCTGGCGCCTACGACCACGCCGGCGCCGCCGACGGCGGTCAGCGGCGCGTCCGACGCCTCGCCCACGACCCAACTGCCGGCGTCCCCAACTCAGCCGCCCCCTTCGCCGACGCCCCCAGGCAGCTTGCAGTTAGACCCGCCGCAGATTCCGCAAGGAGGCGTCGCCGTCGTCTACCTGTACGAGGCCGCCGCTTCGGCCACCGTCACCTTCGGCGGCCGCCAGTACCCGATGCTTCGGGACGGCAACCGCTGGTGGGCGATCATCGGCGTCGGGGCCCTGGCCAACACCGGCCTGGCGCCGGTGTCGGTCGCCTACACACCGGCGGGCGGTGGTGAGGCCCGCACCGTGGTCCAGAGCATCACGATTACCGACCGCGAGTTCCCCGTCGAACATGTGCAGTTGTCTCCGGAGACGGCGTCACTGCTCGCGCCGGAGATCGTGCAGGCAGAGCTTGCGAAGCGCGCCGCGATCTTCTCCGGCTACACGATGCAGAGGATGTGGACTGGGCCTTTTCAGCCGCCCAGCAGCGGCATGCTCACCGACCACTATGGCGTCGGACGCAGCTATAACAACGGGCCGGTCACGGACTACCATCGTGGCACCGACTTCGCCGGCGAAATCGGCGCCCCCGTCTACGCCGCTGCAACGGGTCGCGTCGTCTTCACCGGCGAGCTGAAGGTCAGGGGCAACACGGTGATCATCGATCACGGCGCCGGAGTGTTCACCGCCTACCACCACCTCTCGGCGATCAACGTCCAGGAGGGCGAAGCCGTGACCGCAGGACGCCAGATCGGCGCCATCGGCAGCACGGGTCTCGTCACCGGCCCGCACCTGCACTGGGAGGTCGTCGTCCGCGGCGTCGAGGTTGATGGCGAGGCGTGGCTCAAGGGCGTGAAGATAGGCCCGTAGGCTGCCCCCGGCCTCTTTGTCGGACGTCCCGTCCGCCCCTGCGATCATCCCGGGGCGCGCCGCTAAGGCCCGCGGGGCCGTATGCTACGGCCGTACCAAGGCGCAGTCGCGATTCAGGAGGACCCAGTGACCCAGCAGACTACCGAAACCAGCTTCGACGTCCTGGAACGGATCATGACCCGGCAGCGGGCCGTCCGCATCTTCAGCGACCAGCCCGTCGACGACGCCCTCATCGAGCGCGCGATCCGCGTCGCCACGCACGCCCCCAGCGGCGGAAACACGCAGCCGTGGCGGTTCATCGTCATCCGGGACCGCGAGACCAAGCGGCGCTTGGGCGTAATCTTCGACGAGCTCGGCCAGCAGATCTACGGCGCGAATGCACCGGAGCGCACGCCTTGGGAGGATGTACCCGTCCTCATCGCCGTGTGCGCCGAATCGGGGCGACCCTCGGCCGGCGAGTCGATCTACCCTGTCGTCCAGAACCTACTTCTCGCCCTTCACGGCCTCGGGCTCGGCTCCGTGCTCACGACGCGCTGGAAGGCCCGCATCGACGAGGTCAAGCCGCTCCTCGGCCTGCCGGAGAATATGGAGCCCCATGCCATCCTGCCTGTGGGCTGGCCCGGCAGGAAGTACGGCCGCGGCAACCGCAAGCCCGTTGCCGAGGTGACCTTCAGGGAGAAGTACGGCCAGCCCTGGGCTTGACCGCCACCAACCGGAGGGCTGCCGCCGGCCGCGTTGCCTTGTCGGCGACGGTTCTCTGGGCCGTCGTCACGGCCCAGCCGGCGAGCCAGCTCCGGGCAGGAGGGCGTCGCAGGCGGCCGGCAGGCGGGAGCACGCCTGAGCCAGTTGGCGGCAAGCGAGCGTATCGCGGTCGTGGCAGCGTTGCTCCAGGGAGCGGAGGCGCTCGCCGAGATCCTCCAGGCGTTCGGGGACGGCCGGCGGCTTCAAGTCGGCGCATACCTCCAGGTTCTGGCGGCAATACGAGACCACGTCCAGACAGGCCGCCTGCCCCGCCGTGCGACAGCGCTGCTTGAGGTCCTCTAGCTGAGCAACGTCGACGGCGCGCTTGATCACCGGCGGCAGGCTGTCCACATAGGAGCCGCAGTCGGCCGGCGTCTGTCGGCACTCCTCCTCCGCCTGCCGCAGCTGGCCCTCGAGCATCCGGCATCGCAGCGGCTGGTCCCGGCACCACCCCTTGAGGCCCTCGACCAGGCGCTCAACGCTTTTTGCGACGAGCTTGCCTTTCTGGGCCCGCATTCCCTTCACCACGACCACCTCGCCGGCCTGCAAAGTCTCGACGTCCAGGCGCGAGCCGTCCTGGTCGGCGACCACGGCATTGGCCGGCACGATCACCTTCTCCAGCGAGTCCAGGGTCTGGACCGTGATGCTGTCCGCCGAGCTCTGGACGACCACCCCTTCCAGCGTCGCCGCTTCGGCGGTGCCGGAGCCGCCGCCCATAGGCCGAATGATGCCGAGAGCGAGAAGCGCCACGGCCGCGACGGCGACAGCGATCGGC
>DATMBD010000395.1:0-2584 GCA_035559355.1 Dehalococcoidia bacterium | reverse complement strand
GGAGCAGCCACAACCGACTGCGCGTCCCCAGGGCGGTACGCCCGGCCCGAACCCCTCGGCAACGCCGCGGCCTTAGTCCTGATTGGAGTGCTGAGGCGGCGCTACTTTGGCGAGGCCTGGTAGCGCCTCACGAAACGCGCCATGCGAGCGAGGGCCTCCTCCAGGAGGTCGTACTTCTGGGCGTAGCAGATGCGTACGTGGCCCGCGCCGCCCGGGCCGAAAGCCGAGCCGGGGACGACGGCCACGCGCTCCTCCAGCAGGAGACGCTCGGCGAAGGCCTCGTCGTCGAGGCCGGTGCTGGCAACGGAAGGGAAGGCGTAGAAGGCGCCGTGCGGCTCCACCAGCTCGAGGCCCATCTGCCGACAGGCGCGGACGACGAGGGCGCGCCGGCGCGCGTACTCCCCGACCATGCCCTGGACGTCCTCCTCGCCGGCGGTCAGCGCCTCGATGGCCGCGTACTGCGCGGCCGTCGGCGCCGACATCATGACGTATTGGTGGATGCGCATCATTGCGTCCGTGATGAACGCCGGGGCGCAGACCCAGCCCAGCCGCCACCCCGTCATCGCGTATGACTTCGAGAAGCCCCCCAGGAGGATGGTTCGCTGCTTCATGCGCGGCAGGGATGAGAAGCAGACGTGCTCCACGCCGTAGACGAGCCGGTCATAGATCTCGTCCGAAATCACGAAGAGGTCGTGGCGCTCCACCACGTCCGCTATCGCTTCCAGCTTGGAGCGCTCCATGACCGCGCCGGTGGGATTGCACGGATAGCCGATGAGAAGCGCCTTCGTCTCTGGGGCCACGTGTTGCTCCAGCGCCGCAGCGTCGAGCTGGAAGCCCTGCGAGGCGGGCGTGGGGATCGCCGTGAATCTGCCGCCGGCGAAGATCACGTTCGGCATGTAGGCGACGTAAGAGGGGTCCGTGGAGAGGACTTCGTCGCCTTCGTCGAGAATCGCCTGCGTGGCCAAATTGAGGGCCTCGCTCACGCCGGTGGTCACGATGATTTCGGTGTACGGATCGTATTCCACGCCGTAGAGGCGTTCGAGGTGGCGGGCGATGAGGACGCGCAGCTCCGAGAGCCCGTAGTTGGAGGTGTAGGAGGTCAGTCCCTCGTCGATCGACCGGATTGCGGCCTGGCTGATGTGGTTGGGCGTGGAGAAGTCCGGCTCGCCGACGCCGAGGGAGATGACGCCATCGCTGGAGGCTATCAGTTCGAAGAAGCGCCGGATGCCGGAGGCGGAGACGAGGTCCAGCTTCGTGGAGACGGCCCCACGCCTTGCGGACCTGCGAGCGGCAAGCATGGGGGCAGTATATGGCAAGGTATCGCTAAAGAGCCATACGAAAATGCGGCCACGAGATTTCCCTCCGTCCCTTTCCAGCCGCGCATGGCGCCTCACGCATCTCCCGCGCGCCTCCCTGGCATGCTGCGATGGGCTGAGGCATGCGGAAGGTCGTTCTCGAATGGAGCGGGGACGGCTGAACGGCAGCCTGCCTGCTAAAGCGGCGGCCGCCGTTCGTGCCAGTCCGTCGACTGCTCGTAGGCGTAGCCGACGCGCAACATCGTCGGCTCGTCGAAGGGCTTCGCCAGGACTTGCAGGCCTATGGGCAGCTGCTTGCCATCGACCTCGGCAAAGCCGCAGGGAAGCGACATCCCGGGCAGCCCCGCGATGTTGACCGGCAGGGTGAAGACGTCGCTCAGGTACATCGCGTAGGGGTCGTCGATCTTTTCGCCCAAACGGAAGGCCGGCTCCGGGGTCACCGGCGTGATCAGCGCATCGTAGCGCGAGAACGCCTCGTCGAACTCCCGCCGGATCAGGGTTCTCACCTTCTGGGCCTTGAGATAGTAGGCGTCGTAGTAGCCCGCGGAGAGTGCATACGTGCCCAGCATGATCCGGCGCTTGACCTCGTCCCCGAAGCCGTGTTGGCGCGTAGCCTCCATGTTCTCCCACATGCTTTCGCCCGCCTGGAAGGAGTACCCATACTTGACGCCGTCATAGCGGGCCAGGTTGGCCGAGGCCTCCGATGGGGCGAGCAGGTAGTAGACGGGCAAGGCTGCGCTCGTGCTCGGCAGGCTGAGGTCGAAGTCCACCTCGGCGCCCAGAGCGCGCAATCGCTCCACGGCCGCGAGGAACGGCATGCGCACGCGCGGGTCGAGGTCGTCCGGGAGGAACTGCTTCGGCACGCCGAGACGCACGCCGGTCAAGTCGCCGTGTAGGCTAGCCGTGAAGTCGGGCGTCTCGACCGGCGCCGATGTGGAGTCGCGGGCGTCGTGGCCGCAGATGGCGTTGAGGACCAAAGCAGCGTCGCGGACGCTGCGCGCGAAGGGGCCGATCTGGTCGAGCGAGCTGGCGAAAGCCACCAGCCCGTAGCGGCTGACGCGGCCGTAGGTCGGTTTCACGCCGACGACGCCGCAAAACGCGGCTGGCTGGCGAATGCTGCCGCCCGTGTCCGACCCCAGCGCGAAAAGGCATTCGCCCGCGGCTACCGCCGCCGCGGAACCGCCGGAGGACCCGCCCGGCACGCGCTCGAGGTCCCAGGGGTTGTGGGTGGCGAAAAACGCCGAGTTCTCCGTGGATGACCCCATGGC
>DATMBD010000394.1:0-6907 GCA_035559355.1 Dehalococcoidia bacterium | reverse complement strand
AGCGCGCTCCTTTTCCTCCACGGCTGCGCGAATTAGGCTAGCCATCGACACTGGTAGCGCCGCTGTCGCTTACGGAGGGTGGAAGGCGGGCGAGTCGTGACGGCATCAGCCGGCTGACCTGAGGGCGCGCCCAGGAGCGAGGAGAGATGCAGTGGACTTCGAGTTGACACCTCGACACCGCCAGGTTCAGGAGACGGCCCGCCGCGTCGCCCGCGAGGTGGTCGCGCCCCGCGCCGCCGCCATTGACGAAGAGGAGAAGTTCCCCGAAGACGTGTTCGAGGCGTTCCGCGAAGCCGGCCTCTTGCGGCTCTCTTTCCCCGAGGATTACGGCGGCAGCGGCGACGGCATCCTCGCCCTCTCCCTTGCCATCGAGGAGGTGGCGAAGTACTGCTGCGCGTCCGGCCTCATCCTCCTTCTCACCACCCTGCCGACGCGGCCCATTCTCATCTCCGGCAGCGAGGAGCAGAAGCGGCGCTGGCTCCCGCCCGTAGCGCGGGGCGAACTCAAGGCTTCTTTCCTGCTCACGGAACCCGGTGCCGGCTCCGACGCGGCCAACATTCAGACCAGCGCTCGTCGCGATGGCGCCTACTACGTTCTCAACGGCATGAAGAGCTACGCCTCCGGCGTCTCCGATTTCTGCATCGTTTTCGCCAAGACGGATGCCTCGGCCGGCGCGAGGGGCGTGTCCGCCTTCATCGTCCCTCGCGATACTCCCGGCTTCAGCATCGTGAAGTACGACCGCAAGATGGGCGTCAAGGGCGTGCCGACAGCGCACTATCAGTTGCAGGACGCCCGCGTCCCCGCCGAGAACCTCATCGGCGGCGTGGAAGGCAAGGGCTTCAACACCGCCATGCTCACCCTGAACAGCGTTCGCCCGCTGGTCGGCGCCCGCGGTCTGGGCCTCGCCGAGGGGGCGATGAGCTATGCGCTCGATTACGCCCGCAAGCGCCACGCTTTTGGCGGCCCGCTCACCGACCTCCAGGCCATCCAGTTCATGTTCGCGGACATGGCCATCGCCATCGAATCGTCCCGGCGGCTCGTCTATCACGCCGGTTGGCTGGTGGACCAGGGGCGCTACCATCGCCGCGACGCCGCCTACCTTTCGATCGCAAAGACAGTGGCCACGGAGACCGCCGTCAAGGTGTCGTCGGACGCCCTCCAGGTGCTCGGCGCACAGGGCTACATGAAGGACCACCCGCTGGAGCGCCACTACCGCGATGCCCGCCAACTCATGATCGTGGAGGGCACCAGCCAGGTGCAGCGCGTGATCATCTCCCGCGCCCTCATCGAAGGCGAGCTGGCCTACGATTGAGGGGCGATCCAGCAATCGGGCAATCGGGGACGCGGGCAAAGGGCGATACCGGTCCCTTTCCGGGCGCCCGCGAGTTGCTACCCTTCGCGGCCTAACGTATTCTGCAGAAAATCGTCATAAGGACGCGCGGACTTCGACTTGAGCAGTCCCAATCTGGTCATCGAGGGCGGCCGGCCCCTCCAGGGGACTGTTCGCGTTAGCGGCTCCAAGAACGCGGCCGACTACGCCCTCGCAGCCTGCCTGCTGACGGAAGAGGAATGCGTCCTCGAGAACGTCCCCGACATCGAGGACGTGCGTCTCATGGCTCGCATCCTCGCCTCCCTCGGCGCCTCGGTCCAGAACGAGGGCGGCGGCGTCTGGCGGGTGCGCGCGGCTGCCATAGACCATTTCGACGCCCCCAGCGAGCTTGCCGTCAACCAGAGGGCGAGTTTCCTGGTGATGGGGCCCCTCCTTGCCCGCTTCGGCAGCGCCGCCTGCGCCTCGCCGGGGGGAGACGTCATCGGCGCCAGGCCCTTGGACGTGCACCTCGCCGGCTTTCGCGCCCTCGGCGCCAGCGTCCGGCGCGAGAACGAGCAATACCGCGCCGAGGCCGACTCCGGCCGTCTGCAAGGCACCCGCTTCTTCCTCGACTACCCGAGCGTCACGGGCACTATGAACCTCGTGTTCGCGGCCTCGCTGGCCCGAGGCAGGACGACGCTGATCAACGCCGCGGCCGAGCCCGAAATCGTCAACGTCATCGATATGCTGAACGCCATGGGCGCCCGCATTCGCACCGCCGGCAGCGGCGTCCTGGAGATCGAAGGCGTCGCCCGTCTCTCCGGCGTCCGGCATCGCGTCATCCCGGACCGCCTGGAAGCGGGGCTCTTCGCCCTGGCCACCGCCGCCACCCGCGGCGACGCCGTCATCGAGGGCGCGGCGCCCCAGCACCTGGACGCTCTCCTCTACAAGATGCGGGAGGCGGGCGTGAGCGTCGAGCCGGGGGAGCGCTCCATCCGCGTTTGCGGCGCGGGCCGCCGCCTTCGCGCCGTACAGGCTCAGGCCGTCCCCTATCCCGGCCTGGCCACGGACCTCCACCCGCCGCTCGCCGCCTTTCTCACCCAGTGCGAAGGCGTCAGCATCATTCAGGAGCGGGTCTATGAGAACCGGCTGCTCTATATCAGCGAACTGCGTAAGATGGGTGCAGAGCTGATCACTGCAGGGCAGACGGCCCTTATTACCGGCCCCACCCAGCTCTACGGCGCCAAAGTTCGGGCGCTGGACGTGCGGGCCGGCGGTTCGCTCGTCCTGGCCGGCCTCGTCGCCAGCGGGCGCACCGAAATCAGCGACGTTTTCCACCTCGACCGCGCCCATGAGGACCTCGTAGGCAAGCTGCGGGGTCTCGGGGCCAGTGTCGAGAGATAAAGTCAGGACCTAATATGCTCGCCAAGCGCATCGGAATCGACCTCGGGACTGCCAACGTCCTGGTTTACGTCAAGGGTGAGGGGATTGTCATCAAAGAACCGGCCGTGGTCGCCCTCGCCACCCGCGAGAACACCGTCGTCGCCGTCGGCACTGCCGCCCGCGACATGATCGGCCGCACGCCGGGCAGCATCAGCGTCATCCGCCCCATGAAGCACGGCGTCATCGCCGACTACCTGATCACGGAGGCGATGCTCCGCCACTTCATCGGCAAAGTCGTTGGCCGGTTCAACCTCATCCGGCCGGAGGTCATGATCTGCATTCCCGCTGGCGTCACCAGCGTCGAACAGCGGGCCGTGCGCGACGCTGCCGAGCAGGCCGGCGCGCGGCGCCCGGCCCATCTCATCCCGGAGCCGCTCGCCGCCGCCATCGGCGCTCATCTTCCTGTCGGCACCGCCAGCGGCAACATGATCCTGGACATCGGCGGCGGCCGCTCGGAGGCTGCGGTCATCTCCGTGTACGGCATCGTCGTCAAGGAGTCCGTCCGCGTCGCCGGCGACGCCATGGACGAAGCCATAGTTACTTATGTTAAGCGCCGCCACAACTTGACCATCGGCGAGCGCACGGCCGAGGAGATCAAGATCGCCATCGGCAGCGCGGTGCCGGTCAAGAACGAACTGGCCATGGAGGTGAGGGGCCGGGACCAGATCACCGGCCTGCCCAAGACCATCGTCATGACCACGAATGAGGTGACACAAGCCTTGCAGGACGTCCTGGCGACCATAGTCGGCGCGGCGAGGAGCGTCCTTGAGAGAACGCCGCCGGAGATGGCTTCTGACGTCGTAGACCGAGGCATCGTCCTCACCGGCGGCGGCGCCCTCCTCCGCGGCCTCGATGAGCTCATCGCCGAGCAAACGAACGTCCCGTGCCAGGTCGCGGACAACCCGCTCGACTGCGTGGCGATCGGCGCCGGCGCTGCTCTCGACTACCTGGACGTGATCAAGCGGGCGCTTCCGACCGAGGAGGAGCTCCTCGTCTCCAACCAGCCCTAGACAAGGACGCCGCAAGCGGGCCGTCTCCCCCGACTGCCGGCGCCGGTTGCTCGATTGGGAAGGTCGTGGCGGTCGGGGTCTCCGCGGTTACGAGGGCCGCGTCGGGGCGTTGGTCTTCAGGTAGAAGGTCATGCTCTGAAGGGCGAGCACGGGGTCGATGTTCTTGACCTCCACGCCGGGGGGCACAGGCACCGACGTCGGCGCGTAATTCAAGATCGCCCGCACGCCCCCCTGGACGAGCGCCTCGATGATCTGGCCGGCCGCGTGCGCCGGCACGGCGACGATGCCGATGTCCACCTGGCGACTGCCCAGATATTGCGCCAGTTCATCTGTCGAGCGGACCACGACACCCCCGATCTTCCTTCCGATTACCTTGGGGTCGATGTCGAAGGCATCGACAATGATGAAGCCTTGGGGCTGGAAGCCGTCATAGGTGAGGATCGCCTGCCCCAGATGGCCTACGCCGATCAGGATCATCGACCACTGGCGGTCGAGTCCCAGGATCTGCCGCAACTCCTGGGCCAGCCGGACGACGTTGTAGCCGCGCCCCTGCTTCCCGAACCGGCCAAAGTAGCTGAGATCCTTCCGAATTTGGGCGGGCGTCACGCCCAGCATCTCGCCTAGTTCTTGGGAGCTGACCACGTCCCTGCGGCGTTTTTCCAGGTCCGTGAGCGCGCGAGCGTAAATGGGAAGCCTGTCGATGACAACGGCGGGAATCTCGATGGGCAAAACCGCACCTTGGAATTGCGTATTTAGTCACAACTTTAGTTAGCCCTTACCCTAAGGTCAACGTTTCGCAGGTTCGTTCTATTCGCGGAACTACTAGCTCGAGATTCAGGAAATCAGGGACGGCACCGGCTCCCGCCCGCGCGCGGCTGTGGGCAGGGCGGTCGGTGGGCAGGTCCATTCACGCTCAAGGGGCTCGCTCTCGGGCCGTCGTCGCGGGCATCGCAGAGCACACGCCGCGCTTTGCGTAGTAACCCGGGAAGCCGGCCCCCAGCGTGCGCCTTACCGGCCCGCCGCGGCCGGCCCGAAGTCCAGGCTGGGCAGCCGCCGCCACGAACGCACGTCCCCCAGCTGCTCCGCGAGCCCGCTGACGAGAAGGGGCAGCGCCACAGTCGCCTCCACGTTCACGGTGACGAAGTCCGCGTCCGGGGCGATCTTGCGCCACGACTGCGCCTCTTCGAACGTGCAGCCTGACAGCCCGCCCCACTGCGGCTGGTCCATCGTGATCTGGACGCCGTACTTGTGGCCCGGGACCTCTTCGCCGTAGATGTACGCCGCTACTTCTGCCTGCTGGATGAAGTTCTTCGGCGTGCCGCCCCCCACGTAAATGACCCCCGTCTGCTCGGCTTTCAGGGCGATGTGCGACGTCTCCATCACGTCCCCGATCACGTCGAAGATGAGCCGGTGGCCCGTGCGCATGCGAGCCGTCGTCACCGCCAGGCCGTGGACGCTGTCCCCGATCGCCGGGCTGTAGATCGGCACTCCGGCCTTCGCCGCAGCGGTGAGGATGCCCTCCTGCTTAGCCACAGGCGCCAGCGCCTCGCCGAGGCGCTGGAAGTACTCCCGAGTCGTTATCGGCTTGTCGGCCTCCAGCGTGTGGGCGAACGCGACTACGAACTCCTCCGCATCGGCGAAGTCGCTCTCGGGGGCGAGCACATCGTAGAAGCGGTTGATCCGCCGCCGTCCAAGCTCGATGTCCATTCCTCCCGGCGCTGACTGCCAGTGGGGGCTTCCGAGCGTCTCGTAGACGTCGTGGAACATGTTCGCCCCCGTGGAGACAATCACGTCCACCATGCGATTCTCGATGACGTACCGGATGACGTCACGCATCCCCGCCGGCACCATTGCGCCGGCCAGCCCGAAGAAGACGGTCGCGCCGTCCTCGAGCATCCGCCGCCAGATGCGCGCCGCCTGGGCCAGGTTCCGAGCCTGGAAGGACGTGCCTGCCATCCCCTCCAGGATCTCGGCCGCGCTCAGCTTGTCCCTGATCCGGAACGGCCGTACGTGCGTATGCAGCAGGGCGTCATGCCTGTCGTGGGTGCCGCCGAAGTGAGGCCCACCGGCAGCCATGACGGCGTGACCGGCAGCCTGACCGGCGTGGTGGCGAGAGTCGCTCATGGCGACCTCCTTTCCCGTCGAGTCGTTCGACGTCCTGGGACTAGTCGGCTTGCCCGAGGGCGCCCGCGACCGCCAGGCGCTCGTCCATCGCCACCGGCGTCGCCTCCTCGACCGAGTGCGGGTATTCGAGGCCCCGTTCCAGGACCGTCGTCCGGATGCTCTTGAGGCCAAACGCCTCCACGATGCGGCCGGTCGCGCCCTGGGCCTCGAACTCCTTGCAGGAGAAGACGTCCACCCACACGTAGCCCCGCTCCGGGAAGGTGTGGATGGCGATGTGGCTTTCGGCAATCAAGACGAAGCCGGAAACGCCCCAGTCCTCGGGCTTCTCCCCCACGTAGCGCTGCACGTGGGGATCGGAGATCTTCGTCATGTTGATCTCGGCCGGGTACGTATCCAGGAGCGAGCGGACTAACGACTCACTGCTCAATCGCTCCCGGTCTCCGCCGAAACCGTCGATGGTCAGATGCACCGCTCACCCCTTTCCGATCGCCGCCTTCGCGACGTGAACGCTGCCCTAGGTCGCGCCCGGACAGCCCTTCCAGCCGATAAGACCTCCCGCCCTTTCAGGCAGAGTAAAAGGCCCCCAGCAGCAACCTTCGGAGGAAGGAATCCTTCCACTTGGAAGGATTTCGGCGGGCTCGTTTTCCGCGTGAGCCTCGCCGCAGCTACCAGATAGGCCTGGCAAGTGCCTCTAACTAGCGACTAGCTTTACGGCACGTCTTGAAGCGTAACATAGGGGCTTCCAGCACGTAAATGGAGTCGGCCGGAGGACGACTCATCTCGCCGCGGACGGCCTTCAGCTGGTGCCCTTCACCGAGCCCAGCGCCGATCCCCTGTCCCAGGATGATTCCGGGAGCGCGGCTTACGGCCGGGCCAGAGCGGCGAAACTCCCCTGCTGTTCGAGAGCCGCGGCAACCTGGCCGGCGGAACTCACTCCAGGAACTCAAAGCCTTGGATGTGGACGGGGGCGCCGTCCTGCGAGTGCCGTCGGAGGCCGCCCGATCGGCTAGACTCCGGGCAA
>DATMBD010000393.1:0-2922 GCA_035559355.1 Dehalococcoidia bacterium | reverse complement strand
CCTCCAGCCACGTAAACGCCCGGTAGAGCGGCGGCGTAGCCTCAATGGCTCGGGCCAATCGGCGAGTGACGAAGTTGGGCTCCATCAGGCGATGGAGGCGCAGCATGGAGCGCAAAGAACCGCGCGGCCGCACGGGCCGCGGCGAAAGGGACTGGCTGACGCCGACGCCTCCTTGTCCGGAGGCCGCAGCAGGCCGATTCTCAGGCACGTAGCCAGTCTCCCCCAGGAGCGCCACCGCAACATCGGCCTCGCAGACCAAAGCTGGCCGCGCATTTATTGTGTACCTTTCACAATGCCCCTCTTCATGATGGCGCGTACGATTCAGGCGACGACGCCCGGGACGCCGTCCGGATCCTGTCATCTCCGCCAAACCGAGTAGCGCCTTCCCGGCATTTCATGCCGGTCCGCGACTCCAGATCCGGCCAGGGCGCCATGAACGCGATGCAGCTTCTCCTGGCCACGAGCCCGGGAAGGGACTGCAACATTGCGGGCGACAGAAGCCTGAGGAGGACCGGATGAAGACCGACCTGGAGATCGCACAGGAAGCGAACCTGAAGCCGATCAGCGAAATCGCCGCCGAGCTGGGCCTCCTGGAGGACGAGGTCGAGCTCTACGGAAAGTACAAGGCCAAGGTCTCGCTCGGCGTTCTCGGTCGCCTGCAGGACAGGCCGGACGGAAAGCTCGTCGTTGTTACCGGCATGACGCCGACGCCCCTGGGTGAAGGCAAGACCCTGACGACCGTCGGCCTGGCGCAGGCGATGAACCGCATTGGCCGCCGCACGATCGCCACCATCCGCCAGCCCAGCCTCGGCCCCACCTTCGGCATCAAGGGCGGCGCCGCCGGCGGCGGCTACTCCCAGGTCGTGCCCATGGAGGACTTCAACCTCCACCTGACCGGCGACACGCACGCCGTGTCGATGGCCCACAACCTCCTCGCCGCCATGATCGATAACCACCTCAACCACGGGAACCAGCTCGGCATTGACCCGTTCTCGATCTCCTGGCCGCGCGTCGTCGACATCTCTGACCGCGCCCTGAGAAAGGTGATCGTCGGCCTCGGCGGCAAGGCGAACGGCTACCCGCGGGAGACGAGCTTCGACATTGCCGTCGCCTCCGAGGTCATGGCCGTGCTCGGCCTCTCGACCAGCCTCGCCGATCTGCGCGAGCGGCTCGGGCGGATCGTCGTCGCCCAGGACGGCGACCGCAAGCCGATCACGGCGAGCGACCTCAAGGCGTCCGGCGCCATGACTGTCCTCCTCCGCGACGCCATCAAGCCGAACCTGTTGCAGACGCTGGAGCACACGCCCGTCTTCGTCCACACGGGCCCGTTTGGGAACATCGCCCACGGCAACTCATCGGTGCTCGCCGACCAGATCGGCCTCAAGCTGGCGGATTTCGTGGTCACGGAGAGCGGCTTCGGATCCGATATGGGCTTCGAGAAATTCATTGACATAAAGTGTCGACACTCGGGGCTGCGGCCCGCCGCAGCCGTGATCGTGGCCACGGTCCGCGCCCTGAAGGCGCATTCGGGCAAGTACCGCATCGTCGCAGGCCGGCCGCTGGACCCGAAGCTGGGCGAGGAGGACCTGGAAGCGGTCGAGGCCGGCATGGGCAACCTGGTCAAGCACATCGAAAACGTCACGCAGGTAGGCGGCTTGCCGGCCGTGGTCTGCATCAACCGCTTCAGTTACGACTCCGAGTCGGAGCTGGAGCTGGTGAGAAAGCGGGCTCTGGAGGCCGGGGCCGACGCCTGCGAGGTGAGCGAGGTCTGGGAGCACGGCGGCGCCGGCGGCGAGGCCCTGGCCCGCGCTCTCGTCGCCGCGGCCGACAAGCCCAACCGCTTCCGCTTCATCTACGAACTGGACGCTCCCATCGAAGAGAAGATCGAAGCCATCGCGACGAAGCTCTACGGCGCGGACGGCGTCGACTTCTCCCAGGAGGCGCGGCGCCAGATCCGCAGCTACACGGAGTGGGGCCTCGGCAACCTGCCGGTGTGCATGGCGAAGACGCAATACTCGCTCAGCGCCGACGGCAACAAGCGCGGCCGCCCAACGGGCTTCCGGGTCAACGTTCGCGAGGTGAGGCCCGCCGCCGGCGCCGGCTTCCTCATCGCCTACCTGGGCGAGATCTCGACGATGCCGGGCCTGCCATCCGAGCCGGCGGCCAACCATGTCGACATCGACGAACGCGGCTTCGTGCGCGGCCTGTTCTAGCGCAAGCCTGCGAAGGCCACAAGCGGCGTCGAGGTTCCGACCTCACCCCTAGCCGAGATTCGGAGAGGCGAACAAAGGGGCTGAGGCATGGCGGCCGAACCTTGCCCCTAACCCCAGGAGGCGGCGCGGGTGGCTTGTGTCCGCGAAACGACCTCGCTGGCATTCTCGTTCGCGGCCGCCACCAGCCTCCTGCTCGACGCGCGGCCGCCCGGGGCTTCCCTCGTGTTCGCTATACTAAGTCCAGAACGCCTTTTGAGCATCGCGTAGCTTCGAGCAGCGCGGAGCCGGGCGAGCGGCCTTGTGCTCGATCACAAGGCGAAGGAGGCGGGGGACATGCGAGGGGCAGGCGGGCGGCGTGCAGCGGCGGTGGACCGCAAGGACTTGTTCGGCGAGCGCGTGCTCGTCTGCGATGGAGCCATGGGCACCATGCTTCAAGCGGCGGGCGTCTCCCTGGACCTGTCGCTGCCGGAGCTTAGCGTCGGTCGGCCAGAGCTGGTCAAGGCTATCCACGGCGCCTACATCGCCGCCGGCGCCGACATCATCGAGACCAACACCTTCGGCGCCTGCCGCACTCGCTTGGCGCGTTTTGGCCTCGAAGACCGCGTCGCCGAGATCAACGCGGCGTCGGTACGCGTCGCCCGGGAGGCGGTCGCCGCCGCCGACCGGCCGGTCCTGATCGCTGGCTCCGTGGGCCCGGCGACACCGGCGA
>DATMBD010000392.1:0-5190 GCA_035559355.1 Dehalococcoidia bacterium | reverse complement strand
GGTGCTCTGTTCCGTGTACGCCGGCATTCGAGGACGGAGGCCGGCCCGCTTCGGCGTGCTGAGTCTAGCAGGTCTCCACCGTGGAACGGCCCGGGAACTAATCCCACGCCGGATTCGTCCGGGGAGCAGGAGGTGCACCCGTGAAACTGGCAGCTATAGGCTTTCTGGCCGCCTTGGCGGCCGTGGTGCTCCTCGCCTGCGGCGGCGACGGCACGCGGACGACCGACGATGGCGGGGCGATGGTCAGCGGGGCGGGCAGCGTGGCGCCCAACGTTTTCCTGCGCTTCGAGGGCAGAACCTACCGCCTGCGCGACCTGCTGCAGGCAAACCTTCCCGAAGCTGCGGGCGATTACCGCGAAGTGGGCTCCACGACGGATGCCGACATCGACTTCGACGGCCGGCTGCGGCTCTACAAGCGCGCCGGCGACCCGGATGCGCTCTACAGCTACTCCCCTGGCGTTCCGGGGACGTCGGGGCAGGCGTTCTGGCTACGATGGCTGCCGGAGGCTTCCGGCGCGGCCGCGCATTGATACGCATCTCCAGGCGTCCGTCTGGGCGAGCTGGCGCCGAAAAGGGCCGCCACGCGGTCTCGAAGCGGCAGACGACCGGAGCCGGCCTCAGCGACCCCAGAGCTTCTTGGTGGCGAGGCGGGCTCCCTCGGCGCCGGCGCGGAACTTTGCCCACTGCACGGACTCGTGAGCAGACCGGCTCAGGCCGCAGTCCGTGCCCGCGATCACGTTCTCGCGGCCGACGATCTCGGCGTAACGCACCAGGCGTTGGGCCACGAGTTGCGGGTGCTCCACGAACTCGCGGGAGCAGTGCCCCAGCACACCGGGCATCAGGATTTTGCCGTGCGGCAGAGGATGGTCCTTGAACACCTCCCACTCCCAGTCGTGCATGGGGTTCGCGGCCTCGATGGAGTAGCACTGAGCCTTGGCCTTGTACATGACATCGATGATGTCGGAGAGCGGCAGGTCGGTGCTGTGGGGGTGATGGACGCTTCCCCAGCAGATGTGGAGCCGGATTTGCTCCTCCGGGATGTCGCGGAGGGCGTGGTTCATGGCCTCGACGCGCAGTTCGGCGAACTTGCGGTACTCCTCGAGCGACATGTCGGCGTGGATGCCCCAGCCGTCCGGCAGCCCGGGATCGTCAAGCTGGACGATGAAGCCGGCCTGGGCGATGGCGTTGTACTCGACGCGCATCGCCTCGGCGATGGCAAACAGGAACTCCTCCTCCGTCCGGTAGTACTGGTTGCGCAGCCAGTGCTCGATCGTGCCCGGGGCCATGGCCGCCATGAACGCTTCGACGCCGGGATGGGCATCGAGGGCGGACTTCAGGTAGGCGATGTCGCGCTGCGTGTCTTCCAGGCCGCGATATTCGATCGGACCCACGCAGTAGGCGGCCAAGGCAGGACCAGGCCCCGCCGCGCCAACGTTCACGCCCCGGATGGAAGCGAAGTATTCGGGGAATACGCGCGACTCGCGGTTCGTGATGCCGCCGGGGCTGGGTTCTCCGGGGCGCGGCTGGCGCAGCTCGATGTTCGTGAAGTGATCGCGGAAGGCGCTCTGCCAGCCGCGCTTGGGGTACTCTCCGTCGTTGACGACATCGACGCCGTTTTCGAGCTGCAGGCGGACGACGTCCGCGACGGCAGCCTTAACCCGCGCCGAGAGCGCCTCATCGAACGGCTCGCCGAGTTGTCGGGCGTTGATCGCGTCCCTTAGTTCGGCCGGCCTGTGCAGGCCTCCCGTGTGGCTGAGAAGGATTCGGTCTGTGCTGCGTCGCATGGCGCTCTCCTCGGGTCCGAACGCTTCGGCTCTCGGCCGCAGAAACCTGACACCAATGGGGCGACTAGGCCTCTCTGGACGAAGACAATATCGAAGAAAGGTGACGGGTTCCAGGGATTTGGCTTTCTCGGTCACTCGATCGTGTCCAGGACGCGAATGAGATCGGCCAGGGGAACGTCCGGCGGAAGACGCGCGAGCACATAGAAGTTCAGCCCTTCCGCCTGCCACTGCAGGATGTAAGACCCAGCCTCTCGGCCCTGCACGGCACGCGCCTCCCGGCCGCCCACGCGAACGGTTTCCGCATTGCCCGGGGCGATATCGAATGGAAACGGCGATACGTCTAGCCGGAAATCGCCCCCGGTCTGAGGCAGGGCGTAGTCGAAGCTTACGGACGCGAACCCGCGCCCGGCCACGATGTCGGCGAGGGAGCGCGTCCGCGTCGCGCTGATCGTCTCCAGGCGCCAGGGACGCGGGTCGCGCGGATAGGCGACGCGGTGGCAGATGAATGCTTCCGCGGCGGCGACCGTCTCGAACTCGCGATTGAGCGCCACGGGCACGCCGGCCTCCGACGTGGGGTTGATGGCCGCATCTCCCTTGGCGCAGGGCACGGACTCTCCTTCCGTGACGAGGAACGCCACCACGACGGCGCCGGCGAGCGTCGCGACTCCAAGGATGAGGAGGATGACGAGGAGAGTGCCGCGGCTCGATTGGATTGTCTGGCTCCCTAAGGCGCCCCTTCGTCCCGAAAAGGCATCAAGAAGGCCGCCGTTTTGCAGGCGGCCTTCTTATCATAACGAGGCGCCGGAGCAGAAGTCTTAGCGATGGCCGGGCCTTATGCCGCGGAACCAGGTCCAATCCGTTGGCAGAACGGGGCGCCTGTACTCCAGGTTCAGAATCTCGGCTAGGGACGCGTACCAGGCGAGGCCTGCGGTCACGAAACCCACCCAGCCGCCAATGTCGCGGAACGTCGTCCCGCCGCCGAAATAAGCTATGGCGAGGAGGACAAGCATCACAGCGCTGCCCAGCGAGACCAGGCTGTAAGTCCAGGCCTCCCGCACCGAGCCCAGCCAGAGAATGGCAAAGGTCACAGCCCAGGCCGTGAAGAACAAGGCGACCATGTGCGCCGTCGAATTCTCAATGACGCCGGTCTGCCTTAGCCACAAGTAGAGACCATACGTAAGCCAGAACCCGCCGAAGGCGCCGGCCATGGTTGACCGGAAGAAGTGCGCCTCCCGCGCCCAGAACGCGCCGAGCGCCGCGAGGGGCGCGCCAAAGAAGACGGCGAGCGGGATGATGAAGCTTTCGGAATCGAGATCAAAGTAGCCGGCGTTGAATGCACTCCAAACGAACAACGGGACGGCTAGGGCCCCAAGGAGCAACGGGGTGTAAGCGTGAGCTTGGTTGGTCTCCGGAAGCTTGTCCTGCATTCCCATTCACCTCCTTTCCTGCTAGTTTGCTGCAGCTCCAGCGCCTCGGATACGTTCGGCCACGCACCATCTAGTTAGCGCCCTTAGCACTCGCTTGTCAAGAGTGCTAATGACGCAGTTGCCGGCGGCGTCGCCGAGGCAGAAAGCGCATGGCCTGCGGGAAGGAAACCTCTTTCCCTTCCGATTGCATCAGGCTCTCCGCCAAGCCGGGGTTGTTCGTGTACATCCAGAGATCGCGCGCGGCATAGCTACGGATGGTCTGCCCTTCCGAGTCAAGGCAGTGGGCGATGCCGCCCTCGACCCGTACCGTCTCCGCGTCCTCGACCACCTGGCAGCCGAGCTGCTTGTGCCAGACCCACAGCATTCACGCACGCCCTCCATCAACCCTGACAATAAGTTTAGCAGGTTTATTGACATCGTGATGTCGGCGAGCTAGGATAAGGCACGGAAGAAAGCCAGTCCGCGGCCTACGCCGCGGAGCTGCGAGGAGGTAACCCGTGAGGAATGTGAGCGCCAATCGAAAGATCGTCATTCGAGGTTGCACGCGCTGCCACGGAGACCTCTTCTTCGACCGCTTCGAGGAGGACTTCTTCTGTCTCCAGTGCGCCAAGCGCGTGTCCGCTTCCGAACTTTTCAAGAGCAGGCTTGCCGTGCCAGCTGCGGCATAGGGGGTGAGATATCGAGGTACTGAGACAAATTCTCGATGTCCGCGTCGTGGCGAGAGCCAGTCGCAGCCGCAGCATGCATCCTCTCGCGGCGGGTCGGCTCAAGCGAATGACGCCATAGGTCAACCGTGAGGAAAGTCTAAAACCTTAAGGAGGGCGAAAATGACGAACGTTGCTCAGTGGGATCCCTTTACTGAACTGCGGAACGCCATGGACCGCCTCTTCGAGGAAGGCTTTTCGCGGCCATGGCGGCTCTTGGGGACGTCCGAATACGGCCCCAGCTTTCCGGTGGAGATGAGCTCCACCGACGACGCGATTGAGATAAAAGCCGCTTTGCCCGGCGTCCGGCCGGAGGATGTCGACATCTCCGTGACCGGCGACGTTCTCACCATCAAAGCGGAGCACCCCGCCGATGACTCGGAAGGCCGGCAATTCTATCGGCGTGAAATCCAGTACGGGTCGCTCCAGCGCTCCTTCAACCTTCCCGTGAGCGTCGATGCCGACAAGGCACAGGCCCGGTACGAGCACGGGATGCTCTACCTCATGCTTCCAAAGGTGGAGTCGGTACGGCCCAAGCCGATAAAGATAGCTGCTCCTGTCCAGAACGGGACCTCGCCTCATTAATCAAGACTGGGATTCGTGATAGCAGAAGGGGCCTTGAGGCCCCTTCTGCTTCGTTCATTTCACTTTGTGCCGCGGCTGCCGTGCCCTCATGGCTTCCACCAGTTGACATTTTCTCTCAGCCACTCGTACACTTGTGCTTCAGAACAGGCGTTTCACGCACCCTAGGAGACCAAGGCCATGACAACCGCGAAGTCGCTCTCCGCCAAGCAGCAGGCCATCCTGCGCTTCATCCGCGACTTTATCCGCGAGCACGACTATCCCCCGAGTATCCGCGATATCCAGGACGGTTGCGGCATCAGCTCCACCTCGGTGGTGGACTACAACCTCAAGGCGCTGGAACGCCTGGGCTACATCCGCAGAGACCGCGAAGTCTCCCGCGCCATCGAGCTGGTAGGCCGCGCGCGCACGCGCACTGTACCGGTCATCGGTCAGATCGCGGCCGGCCAGCCGATACCCGTCCCCTCTGCCGACACGTGGTCCCAGCAGGAGTTCGAGGAGGAGATCGAGGTCACGGACCAGATGACCCGCGGCAAGGAAAACGTCTTCGCTCTGCGTGTCAAGGGCACCTCGATGATCGATGCCCTCGTCAACGATGGCGACCTGGTCCTCATGGAGCAGACGAATTCCTGGGACGACGGCGATATGGTGGCGGTCTGGCTCAAGGACCGCCAGGAGACGACGCTCAAGAAG
>DATMBD010000391.1:0-3887 GCA_035559355.1 Dehalococcoidia bacterium | reverse complement strand
CATCGACCAGCCCCAGGACGACCCGCTGGGAGGCATCGTCGCGGCGCCGATCTTCGGGAAGCTGGCGCCAAAGATCCTCTCCTACCTGAACGTCCCCCCCACGGACCAGCTCGCGCAGGCGGGGCGCTAAGCATGGGTACGCGCCTGGAGGGGGCCGCGGTGGAGAGACTCGGGGGCCGGCCGTCATGCTAGAAGCGATGCTTGCCGGCTGCCTGGCGATGGTCGTGGCGCTCGCCTGCGGGCCCCTGGTGCTGGCCGAACTGAAACGCCGCAAGCTCGGCAAGGAGGCGGACGTCGAGGGCCCGGCAGCCTACGCGAACAAGGCAGGGACTCCGACCATGGGCGGCATCATCTTCCTCGCGGCCATCGTCGCTGCGGCCACTCCCTTCGCCGCCGCCCGCAATGCCGACCTTCTCCTGCCGCTCGCCGTCATGCTCGCGGGAGGCGTCCTCGGCGGCTACGACGACCTCCAGACCCTGGTCGGGCGCGGCCGGCTGACGGGCCACGAGCGCTGGTTCTTCTTCGTGAAGTGGGGCGTGCTGCTCGGCCTTGGCGTCGTCGCGGCATCCATCCTCTACTTCGAGTTCGACCTCGATTCCGTAGTCGTGCCGCACTTCGGCGCCTACAGCCTGGACGCGCTGTATCTACCCGCTTTCGTGGCCGTCTTCGTGATCGCGACCAGCGGCGCGGTGATCACAGACGGCATGGACGGCCTCATGGCCGGCGTCAGCGCCCTGGCGTACGCGGCTTACGGCGCGATCGCGCTCAGCCAGGGCCAGGACGAGTTGGGTGCCTTCTGCTTCGCCGTCGTCGGCGGTCTGGCCGGCTTTCTCTGGTTCAACGCCCATCCCGCGCAGGTATTCATGGGGGACCTAGGCGCCCAGGCTCTCGCCGTCGGCCTCGTCGTCGTCGCCTTCATGAGCGGCTGGTGGCTGCTGCTACCCGTGATCGGCGTAATCTTCGTGGCGGAGGGAGTCTCGGACGTCGTTCAAATCGGCTACTTCAAGCTCAGCGGCGGCAAACGTGTCTTCCGCATGGCGCCGATTCACTACCACTTTCAGCTGGGTGGCTGGGCGGAGACGCAGGTCGTCGCCCGCTTCTGGATCATCGGCCTCCTTGGCGGGCTCGCCGGCATAGCTCTGGCGATGGTGGAGTGACGTGAGGCAGGACTGGTCAGGCAAAAGAGTCCTCGTCGTCGGCTTCGCCATCGAAGGTGAGGACATGGCCCGCTACTTCCTGGACCACGGCGCCGTGGTTACGGTCAGCGCGCTGCGCGTGCCTGCCGTGACGAAAGACAAAGCGGCTCCGCTGGAGGCGCGCGGCGTGCGCTTCCACATCGGCGCCAACGACCCCGCGGACGTCGAAGGCGTGGACCTGGTCTGCGCCTCGCAGGGCGTCCCGCAATCGAACCCGGTGCTCGTCGAGGCCCGGAGACGGGGCGTGCCCGTACGGTCGATGACGAGCATGTTCCTGGACGCGTACCCCGGCCCCGTCTGCGGGATCACGGGGTCCAGCGGCAAGACGACGACGACCTCGTTGGTGGACGCCGTGTTCGCCGCGGCGGGGCGGGACCACGTCCTCGGCGGGAACATCGGCGTCGGCCTGCTGTCGCTCCTGGATGGCTCTAGCCCCGAGAGGTGGGCCGTGCTCGAGATCTCCCACACGCAGCTGGTCTTGACCGAACGCAGCCCCCACGTGGCGGCATTGCTCAGCGTCACCCCAAACCATCTGGACCAGTTCACCTGGGACGAGTACGTGGCCCTCAAGCGCCGCATCTTCGAGTTCCAGACGGCGCCTGACTACGCGGTCTTCAACCTGGACGACCCGGTTTCGGCGCCTTTCCGCCACGAGGCGCGCGGCAAGGCGCTGCTCTTCAGCCTGGAGGGGGACCACGGGTCTGACGGCGCCTTCGTGGCCGAAGGCTGGGTGGTCTGGCGGCGAGACGGGAGCAGCGAACGCGTCCTCCCCATCTCCGAGATACCGTTGCGCGGCCGCCATAACGTCGCCAACGTGGCGGCGGCGACAGCCATCGCTGCCGCATGCGGCATCGGCCAGCAGGCGGTGGCGACTGCGGTGCGTTCCTTCCGACCGCCTCCGCACCGCCTGGAGCTGGTGGGGCGCATCGATGGCGTAGCCTACTACAACGACAGCATCGCCACGGCGCCGGAGCGCACGATGGCGGCGCTGCGCTCCTTCGAGGAGCCTGTCGTCCTGCTCCTCGGTGGCCGGGACAAGGACCTGCCGCTGGACGAGATGCTCGCCCTCGCGCGGGAGCGATGCCGCGCCGTCGTCTGTTTTGGCGAATCGGGGCCG
Organism: Dehalococcoidia bacterium; assembly: GCA_035559355.1. GTDB lineage: Bacteria > Chloroflexota > Dehalococcoidia > DSTF01 > WHTK01 > WHTK01. The sequence continues at coordinate 1,574 of DATMBD010000391.1, read as the reverse complement.
AAGCTGGCGCGGGCGGCGGAGGCCGCGGGCCTCGCGGTCGTGAGGGCGGATACCTTAGCTTCGGCGTTCGAGGCCGCTGTCCAGGCCGCGCGGCGCGGGGACGTTGTCCTGCTCTCGCCGGCGTGCACCAGCTTCGACGCCTACGAAAACTTCGAGCAGCGAGGGGCCGAGTTCCGGCGCCTCGTCGGCCAGCTAGCCGGAGGCCACGCCGATGACGGCCGCTAACTTTCGTCTCCGAGCCGGCAAGCCGGACTACGCCATTCTCCTCACCGTCCTGGCGCTGGTGGTGATCGGCCTGATTTTCGTGTATAGCTCCAGCTTCGCCATCGCCCTAGCGGAATACGGGAACGTCAACTACTTCATCTTCCGCCAGGCCGGGTCCGCGGTCATCGGCCTCGTGGTCATGTTCGCTCTCATGCGCTTCGATTACCGTCGCCTGCGGATGCTGAGCCCGCTCCTGATGCTCGCCGCCGTGCTGAGCCTCGCCGCCGTGCTGGTCGTCGGCAGCGACGCTTACGGCGCGCGGCGGTGGATCAGCTTGGGCGGGCTGCCGCCGTTCCAACCGAGCGAGTTCGCCAAGCTGGCGCTGATCATCTACATCTCCGCCTGGCTCGCTTCGCACGGCCGCGATGTCCAGAGCTTCGCGCTGGGGCTGGCGCCGTTCATCCTCCTTGTGGGGTTAGTGGCGGCGCTGATTCTGATGGAGCCGGATACGGGCACTGCGGCGATCGTGGTGATGACCACGGTGGCCCTCTTCTTCCTTGCGGGAGGATCGCTCACGCACGTCTTCACGCTTGCCGGCATCGGAGCCGTGGCGGGAGCCTTGCTCGTGGCCAGCGGGGGCTACCGCGCCGACCGCATCTTCGCGTTCACCTCGGCGGAGGATGACCCCTCCGGCGTGGGGTTCCACACCCTGCAGCTGCTGATTGCCTTAGGCAGCGGCGGCATCGAGGGGTTGGGCTTGGGCGTGAGCCGCCAGAAGTTCTTTTACATCCCGGGCGCCCATACCGACGGCGTATTCGCGATCATCGGCGAGGAGACGGGCTTCATTGGCGCCATGGTGGTCATCGGGCTTTTCGCCTACCTGGTGTTTCGCGGCTTGCGCGTGGCGCTCCGCGCCCGCGACGAGTTCGGCTCCTATTTGGCGATAGGGATCGTCTGCTGGATTGCCTTCCAGGCCCTGATCAACGTCGGCGGGATCACGCGGACGATTCCGCTCACAGGCATACCCTTGCCGTTCGTCAGCTACGGCGGCTCTTCATTGATTATGATCCTGGCGGGGGTGGGCATCCTGCTGAACGTTTCGCGTTACACCAGGGAGAACGCGCAGTTGCCATCCGGCAAGGCGGTGAGGCCGCCGCAGCGCCGAAGGCTGAGAAGCAGCGCCCAGACCACGTGAGGGTGGCCTTCTGCGGCGGAGGCACGGGCGGGCATGTCTATCCCGCCCTCGCCGTAGCCGCTGCCCTGCGTTCGATCGCACCCGAGCCGCCGCGATTGCTCTACATCGGAGTCAAGGGAAGGATCGATCGCCAGCTCGTCGAGCGCGAGGGTATCGACTTCCGGGACGTGACGGC
>DATMBD010000390.1:0-3980 GCA_035559355.1 Dehalococcoidia bacterium | reverse complement strand
GCGTCCGAGAGCCGCCCCGCCGCGTTCAATCGCGGCGCCAGTCCGAAAGCGATGGCCTCCGACGTGATTTCCTTCGGCTGGTAACCGGCAACGTCGATCAGCGCCCTCAGCCCCGGCCGGTGCGTCCCGGCGATGGCGGCGAGGCCGCGGCGGACGAGCTCCCGGTTTTCACCCAAGAGCGGCACCATGTCCGCGACCGTGCCCAGGGCCGCGAGCTCCGCATAGCGAGGCTCCGGAAACGGCCGCCGCGCGGCGGCGTAAAGGGCCTCGGCGAGCCGGAAAGCCAGCCCCGCCGTGGAGTAGTCGATGAATCCGTAACCGGACGTGGGCAGCTTCGGGTTGACCAGCGCGTCCGCCTGCGGTAACGCGTGCGGCGGCAGGTGGTGGTCGATGACGACCACGCGGATGCCCAGGCCCTCGGCGTACTCCACCTCCCGGACGGATGACGTACCGCAGTCGCAGGTGACGAGAACCCCGACGCCGCGGTCGGCCAGCGAGTCGATGGCACGCACGTTGAGCCCGTAGCCTTCGCGCTCGCGGTTTGGGATGTAGGGCAGGACGCGGCCGCCGAGGTCGCGCAACGTCTCGGTCAGGATCGCGGTGGAGGTGATGCCGTCGGCGTCGAAGTCGCCGTAGACGCTGATCAGCGCGCCTTCGCGCAAGGCGGCGCGCAGGATGGCGAGGGCGCTCTCGAAGCCGGGCAGCGCCGCTGGATCGCCGAAGCGCGTCTCGCGTCCGCCCAGGAAGCGCTGCGCTTCCACGGTCGACCCGATGCCCCGGTTCTCGAGGACGAGGCTGATGAGCTTGGGCAGGCCGCTGTGCGCCAGGCGGCCGCGAAGGGGGGACCTGCGCAGGCGCCAGCTCTTCGGCAGGCGAGAGCGGGGACGGACGGCGAAAGGCGCGCGCCCGTTGCGGCCCTGATCGACGGCGGTGAGCGAACTGACTTCTGCGGCGGGCTCCAACTCGAACGCATATTCGAACGAAAACTGCTTTGAGTCAATGCCTATTTATGTTCAATTGTTGTTCGCTTGATACGGCAGCCGCGGCGTCGATTGCACAACCTCTCGACGCAAATCCCGCATCATAGGATCAGCAACCAGCGGGGAGCGATGCATGTCCTTGTGGACGGCCGTGAGGTCCAGCGAGATGTTCGACTCCGGAAAGCGCCTCGTTAGAAAGGTGGGGAGGGACGATATCAGCGGCGCCGCCGCCGAGCTGGCCTACCGATTCTTTCTGGCCCTCTTCCCGTTTTTCATCTTCCTGACGGCGCTGGGTGGCTTCATCGCCTCGAATCTGAACGTGCAGGACCCGACCCAGGAAATCATGCAGGTCCTGGGCAAAAACCTTCCGGCCGATGCTCGCAGCGTCCTCGAGGGCGAGTTGCGGGCAGTCATCGAGAACCACGACGCCGGCCTCTTGTCCATCGGTATCATCGGCGCTCTCTGGGCAGCATCGAGCGGGATCGGCGCCCTGATGAAGAACCTCAACGTTGTCTTCGAGGTCAAGGAGTCTCGCCCGCTCTGGAAGCGCTACGCCTTGGCCTTGAGCCTGACCCTGGTCGGAGCCGGCCTTCTCGTCGTAGCCTTCTCGCTGCTCATCGCCGGCCAAGTCTACGGCCTCGAGATCGCCGACGAGGTCGGGCTGAGGGGTGTCGCTAGGGACGTCTTCCCATTGCTGCCCTGGCCGGCCGCCGTCCTGATGGTGCTCGTCGCGGTGGCCATCCTGTACTGGCTGGCGCCGAACACCGAGATGCCCGTGCACTGGATCACCCCGGGCGCGGTCGTCTTTACGATCGCCTGGCTGGCCGCCAGCTTCCTGTTCGGCCTCTACGTCTCCAATTTCGGCAACTACAACGCCACCTACGGAGCCCTCGGGGGCGTGGTCATTCTGCTCGTCTGGTTCTACCTGACCTCGTTCCTGCTCCTCCTTGGCGCCGAGATAAACGCCGTCTTCGCGGAGCGGCAGGCGGACGAGCCTCTGCCCGCAGCCGTCAAAGAAGAGACGACAGGGCAACAGGACGCCCAACGCGCCGCCGACCTCGTTCGGCCGCCGTCGGAACGCTTCGGTCTCGACCGCCGATAGCTGCGAGCGCATCCGCAAGAAGGTCCGGCAGGAGGCTGCCGGGCTCTCCGGGCTGCGGGGCTCTGGTTCGGCAAGCGTCTGTTTCGCTCGGCTCGACCTGAATGACGCGATGAGCGGGCGCTGTGCGCGGCGTCGCCTATTCGGCCTGCCAGTCTCCGCTCTTGCCGCCCGTCTTGCTCACGAGGCGAACCGCCTCGATGCGCATGCCGCGGTCGACGGCCTTGCACATGTCGTAGACGGTCAGCGCCGCCACGCTCACGGCCGTCAGGGCCTCCATCTCCACACCTGTCCTGCCCGTAGTGCGCACGGTTGCCGTTATCTCGACGGCGTTGCCGGCTTCGTCAGGCTCCAGGAACACGTCGATTCCGGTCAGCAGCAGGGGGTGGCACATCGGGATCAGTTCGTGCGTCTTCTTCGCGGCCATCGTGCCCGCGATCTGGGCGGTGGTGAGCACGTTGCCCTTGGCGATCTCGCCGCGCTGGAGCAGCGCTAACGTCTCCGGCCGCATGACGACGCGCCCTTTGGCGACGGCGACGCGGACAGTCTCCTCCTTCGCCGTGACGTCGACCATGCGCGCGCGCCCGGCTGCGTCGATGTGGGAGAGCCTGGATTCGCCGGCCATGCGAAAGCGACCCGGCTAGCCGCCGATTCGCGACATCTCGACCTTCCGCAGGCCGATGGTGTCCTCGCTGCGGATCTCCGAATAACGGTCGCTGCGCCCCATCCAGATCGACCGCAGCAGGGCCTCGATCTCCGCGTCCGTGGCGCCCTCTCGCAGCGGCCGCCGCAAGTCGTGGCCGCGGACGCCGAACAGGCATGTATACAGCTCGCCGTCGGCCGAAAGCCGCGCCCGCGTGCAGGAACGGCAGAACGGCTGCGTCACGGAGGCGATAATCCCCACCTCGCCACCGCCGTCGACGTAGCGATACCGCTCGGCCACCTCGCCGTAGTAATTCGGCTCGACAGGCTCCAAGGGCCAGCGAGCGTTGAGCGTCTCCCGGATCTCCTTCGCGGAGACCACGTCTGCCATCCGCCAGCCGTTGGTGCTACCAACATCCATGTACTCGATGAAGCGCAGGATGTGGCCGCTGTGGCGGAAGTGCTCAGCCATGTCCAGAATGTGTTCGTCGTTGACGCCGCGCTTGACCACCATGTCGATCTTCACCGGCGTCAGGCCCGCCGCGGCGGCGTTCTCGATCGCTTCCAGCACCTTCGCCACGGGGAAGCCGACGTCGTTCATGGACTGGAACGTGGCCTCGTCCAGGGAATCGAGGCTCACCGTCGCCCGCCGCAGGCCGGCCGCCTTGAGCGCCTTCGCCCGCTCCAGGGTCAGCAGCGAACCGTTGGTGGTCATGGCGATGTCCTCGACGCCCTCGATCTCGGCCAGCATCGCCACCAGCTTTTCGAAGTCGCGGCGCAGCATTGGCTCGCCGCCCGTTAGCCTGATCTTCCTCACGCCCAGGCGCACGAAAATGCGGGCCAAGCGCGTTATCTCCTCGAAGCTGAGCAACTCCTCTCGCGAGAGGAAGACGTAGTCGCGGCCGAAGACCTCCTTCGGCATGCAGTAAGTGCAGCGGAACGTGCAACGGTCCGTGACTGAGATGCGGAGGTCATGCAGCGGGCGCTGCAGCTTGTCGAGGATGGGGTCCGTATTCATGGCTTGATGGTCTCGAGGCGAAGACGGCGGCCCCTCGCCGCCTGCATCTACCAGTATACGCCTGCCCGCGCCTACCACTTCACATCGATGACGATCCGCAGCCAACGGTGGCGCCGGGGGCCCGCTGCACAATTGCGCCTCGCCCGCTCGGACGGTTAGCCTGAAGCCATGTCCGCGCGACTCGAAGCCGCCTTTGCCCGCGCCCGAGCGCAGGGGCGGCTTGCCCTCATCACTTTCGTCA
>DATMBD010000389.1:0-3435 GCA_035559355.1 Dehalococcoidia bacterium | reverse complement strand
AAGACGTCCTCCGTGCCGGTGATCATCCTTACTGCCCGCGGCGACGACGTCGACAAGATCGTCGGCCTCGAGGTCGGCGCCGACGATTACATGACGAAGCCGTTCAATCCCCGGGAATTGGTCGCCCGCGTGAAGGCCGTGTTGCGCCGCAGCCAGTGAGCGGTCGCGCCGGATGCCGTGCTCGAAGCCGGCGACGTCCGCCTCGACCCTGCCCGGCGAGAGGTGACGGTGGCAGGCAAGCCCGTGAGCCTGAGGGCGAAGGAGTTCGAACTCCTGGCCGCGTTCATGCGTTATCAGGGCCTTGTCCTGGACCGCGAGCGGCTGCTGAGCCTGGTATGGGGCCAGGACTTCTACGGCGATACGCGGACCATCGACGTGCACGTGGCCTGGTTGCGCGAAAAGCTGGCCGGCGCCAAGGCACGGGTCCAGACTGTCTGGGGGGTGGGATACAAGCTTGTCGTGGACGAGCAGGCTACTGCCTCGAAGCCTTAGATCCCGCCTCATCCTCTCGTTCGGGCTGCTGATCTTCCTGTCGCTGTTCCTTGCGGGCCTGGCGACCGTCTACCTCCTCCGCGAGCAGCAGGAGCGGAACGCGAAGGAGAAGGTGGGGCTCTTGGCCGAGCCGATCGCCCTGCGCGCGGCGAAGCTGGAAGCCGAAGGCCGCTCTCCGGGCGAAATCCTTCAGGTGCTGGTGCGCGAATATCCCGGCGTGCGCGTCCTCCTCGTCGACCGCGACGGCTTCGTTCAGGCCGACTCCCAGGGCACGCTCGACGGCCAGACGATCGAGCAGTTCGCGCAGGCAACGCCGGAAGGGCGGCCGGGCGCCAGCCGCTATCAGACGCGCTCGCTGCGGGCGCCCGGTGATGACCTCCTCCTCTTCTGGACGCCAAAAGGGCTGGTTTTCTTCAGCCCCGCCCTCCAGACGGTCGTGGCCGTGCCGGAAAGCGATGTCAGTCAGGCTTGGCGCGACCTCCTGCCGCGCCTGTTTCTCGCCGCCGGCGTGGCCTTCTTCGCGGGCGTCATAGCCGCCAGCCTCCTCGCCCGTTCGATCACGCGCCCGCTGCGGCAGATCACCGCTGCGTCCGAGGAGATGGCCCGCGGGCGCTACGACCAGCAGATCCCGGCCTACGGCGGCGAGGAGGTGGGCCGTCTGGCGGAGGCGTTCAATCACATGGCTCGCCAGGTGAGCCGTTCCCACCGCACGCTGCGCGACTTCCTCGCCAACGTCTCGCACGAACTAAAGACGCCGCTGACCTCCATCCAGGGATTCTCCCAGGCGATGCTGGACGGGGCGTTGGCAAAGCCGCAGGACTACGCGGAGGCCGGCCGGATCATCAACGACGAGGCGGTGCGCATGCGCGGCTTGGTGGACGACCTGCTCTACCTCTCGCAGATGGAGGCGGGCGAAACCACGCTGCAGCCGGAACCGCTGGATCCGAACGAATTGCTGCGGGCGACGATGGAACGGTTTGCGCGGCGTGCGGGCCAGGCAGGAGTAGCCCTGCGACTGGAGACGAGCCCGCTGCCGCGGATCGAGGCGGACGGACGCCGCCTGGAGCAGGCCCTCGCAAACGTCGTCGACAACGCCGTGCGGCATACGCCCAGCGGCGGCACCGTGACGCTGCGTTCGTTTTGGCAGGACGGCGAAGTGAGACTCGCGGTCCACAACACCGGCTCCGTGATCCCGCCGGAAGCGCTGCCGCACATATTCGAGCGCTTCTTCCAGGCAGACCCTGCGGGGGCGCGCAAGGACGGCAACACGGGCCTGGGCCTGGCGATCACGAAGGAGATCGTGGAGGCGCACGGCGGCGCGGTGCGCGCGACCAGCTCCGAGGCGGAGGGTACGGAGTTCGTGATCACGCTGCCAGCGCCGCAGGGCGCGGAGGCCCCGGATAACGAGCGCGCCTGGGCCAGGCCGGCCGGATAAGGGCGTTTTCGGGAGGCCAAACCGTCCCCTAGGCCTCCGGTCTCGGAAAGGACCACGGGCGAACGCCGCGGTTCGCACTACTGCACGAGACACGGCCTGGCAGGTTTCGCCGCTTCATCCCGACGAGAGGGCGTCCCGACGGCGCGGAGACCACTCAGGCGGGGGCGGCGACGAGGGCGCGGCGAAGGGCGAGCAGCGCCTGGGTGACGGCGCGGCGTTTGATTGCCTGTCGCGACTGGGCGAAGAGGAAGTCGATCGCCTGATCGGGGAGCTTGCCGCCGCCATCGACGGCGACGTAGACCTGGCCGACGGGGACGCCGTCCTGAGGATCGGGGCCTGCGACGCCGGTGATGCCCACGCCAACGTCAGCCTCGAGGACGGCGCGGGCGGTGGCCGCCATCGCCGCCGCGGTCTCCCGGCTGACGACGCCGTAGCGTTCGATGACCGCAGCATCGACGCCCATCTTCCGTTTCACCTCCGTCGCGTAGGCGACGATGCCGCCTCGGAAATAGCGGCTGGCGCCGGGGACGTTGGTGATGACGTCGGCCAAAAGGCCGCCCGTGCAGGACTCCATGACGGCGAGCGTCAGGCCGCGCTCGGCGAAGGCCCTGCCGATGACGCTCTCGAACGTATCGTCGTCGGCGCCCCAGATGTAGGGGCCAAGGATGCGGCGCGCCTCCTCCTCCACGGGCTGGATGAGCGCGCGCGCCTCCTCCGGCGTCCCGGCCTTGGCGCCGATGCGGACCTGCACGCCGTCCGGCCGGGCGTAGATGCCAATCGAGGGGTTGTTGGACTTGAGGAGAGGGCTGAGCATCTCGTCGACGTTGCTCTCGCCGAGGCCGGCGGTCTTGAGGGTGCGCTTGATGAGGACGGAGCCGGTGTGACGGCGGAGGAGCTCCGGCGCCACTTCTTCGTCCCACATGCGCGCCATCTCCGCGGGGGGACCGGGCATGGCGACCACCAGCTTGCCGTTGCGCTCCACCCACCAACCAGGCGCGGTGCCGCGTGGGTTGGGGATGGCCCGGGCGGAGGGGATGAGCCATGTCTGCTTGATGTTGCGCTCCGGCATCGTCGCGCCGCGGCGAGCATAGACGCCGCGCAGCCATGCCTCCAGGTCGGGGTCGACGCGAGGCTCTTCGCCGAAGACCGCGGCGATGGCCTCGCGCGTAAGATCGTCTTCGGTTGGGCCCAGGCCTCCCGTGGTGATGACGAGGTCCGCGCGCTCGAGGGCCCTGGCGATGACCTCGGTGAGGCGGCCGAGGTTGTCGCCCACGACGTGCTTGTAGTACACGTCGATGCCCAAGGCCGGGAGCCGTTCGGCGATGTAGGCGCTGTTGGTGTCGACGATTTCGCCGAGAAGGATTTCGGTGCCGATGGAGATGATCTCAGCGTTCATGGCGAAAGCTTACAGCGAGGAGCGTTCGGCCAGCACACACGAGCCGCCGCGGAAGCCACCAATGGGGAACGACGGAGCGGCGTAAACGCGCCGCTACTCGCCTGCGGCCCGG
>DATMBD010000388.1:0-3373 GCA_035559355.1 Dehalococcoidia bacterium | reverse complement strand
CTCGTCCGAGCCGCTATCGCTCGAAGGGTGGACGCTCACCGGTCCGGAGGGCCGCATCGCCCTGCCCGATGTCACGCTCGCCGCGCAGGGGTTCACCGTGGGCGGCTCCGGCGAAAGCTTCCTGGCGCCGTTCCCCGACTTCGCGGGGCTCGTCGCATTCGTGACGACACTCGAATGGGGCGACGCACTTGCACGCGAAGGGGGCTGGATCGAGCTCGCCGATCCGCAAGGCGTGCTCGTGGACGGTGTCTCGTGGGGGACAGATGCGAGCATCCTCTCCGTAGCCCCGGCTGCCCTGCAGGCGAGCCACAGCATGGAACGCCTCCCGGCGGGCCTCGACCGCGACGTGGCAGACGACTTCGTCGAGAATACGGCCCCTACACCCGGCCGTGGCTTATCGACTACTCACGCAGATGACTCCGCTACAGTCGAGGAGGCAGCGGCGTGGACCGGCGCGCTCTTCGCTGCGCTGGCCGGGCTTGCCGCTGGCGCCTATGCCCTGGGGCGACATCCAAAGCCCGCTTCGCCGGACGAGGGAAAGGACGGCAAATAAGCCGGTCTGACAGCGGACAAGCCGGCTGCCGGCGAGCGATACTGGTCCTGTGGATGAGCAGGGCGAGCGCCTCCAGAAGATCATCTCCGCCGCGGGCGTCGCCTCGCGCCGTGCCGCCGAGGAGCTCATACAGGAAGGCCGCGTGACCGTCAACGGCGCGGTCATCCGCGAGCTGGGCGCACGTGCCCGCCCGGGCATCGACGAAATACGCGTCGATGGCAAGCCGATCGCCGCGCCCGAGCGCCACACGTACATCCTGCTGCACAAGCCCGCCGGCTACGTCACGACACTCGCGGATGAGCGAGGCCGCCGGACCGTGCTCGATCTCCTCCCGGATTCGCTGCCGCGCGTCTACCCCGTCGGCCGCCTCGATATGGACAGCGAAGGACTCCTCATCCTTACCGACGATGGCGCGCTCGCGCAGGCCGTGGCGCACCCGAGCGGCAACATCGAGAAGGAGTACCTCGTCCTGGTCGAAGGCACGCCCGATGCCACCGCGCTGCATCGGCTACGACGGGGCGTCGCTCTCGACGGCAGGCCGACCTTCCCTGCCCGCGTGGAAGTGCTGGATCGCCGCCGCCCCGGCGAGAAGGCGGCCTCGTGGCTGCGTTTCACGATCCACGAGGGACGGAACCGGCAAGTCCGCCGCATGTGCGAGGCCGTCGGCCATCCTGTACTGCGCCTGCGCCGCATCCGCATCGGTCCGGTGCGTCTCAGCGACCTGGCGAGCGGGGAGTGGCGTCACCTCACACCGGGGGAGGTGGCTAGCTTGCGAGCGGCCGCGGAGGCGGGCTCGCGAGTGTCGAGCGGGCACGACGCCGCCTCGACGACTCGGGCAGAATCCCCACCAGCCAACAGGCCGCCGCGCCATACCCCCGGCGCGCGAGAACGTCGATAACGTCATGGTCGCCCGCGTACACGATGGCGAACCCCATCGCGACAAGCTTAGCGGCGGCCCGCTCTCCCTTAAGGCCCACACCTTTCGGCTCCGCAGCATGCAGTTGCGCGATGGCCACTCGTGCGCTGATCGCCGCTAAGGTCGTACAGCGGCCCTCGAGGGAGTCCTAGCCCGGCAGAAGGCCCGCCTGCTCCATGCTCCGAAGGATGGAGCGAATACTAATCTAGCTTTGACGTATCCTGGATAATGATTATCCTGGATGCGTGAAGATGAGTGATGGCGTGGAGTGGGGGATTCACTGCTCGGTCCTGCTGGCCTCCCTCCCTCCCGGTTCGGTCCTAAGCGGCAGTGCTCTCGCTGAGTTTCACGGCGTGTCTGAGAGCTACTTGCTCAAGCACCTTAAGGCCTTAGCGAAGGCAGGCATCCTCGCTTCAATCCCGGGCGTCAAGGGTGGATTCCGACTGAATCGGACACCGGACGCGATCTCAGTGCTGGACATCGTGACTGCAATTGAAGGAGATGCGCCAGCCTTTCGTTGCACGGAGATTCGCCAGCGAGGCCCCGCGTCCGTTGAGCCGGAGGCCTACCGAAGCCCGTGCCCCATCAACGCCGTAATGCTCCAGGCGGAGCGCGCTTGGAAAGAAGTCCTTGCAAGTCAAACGATTGCCGACCTCGTGGCTAATGTTGGGCGCAACACGGATCCGCGTTCTGTACCGAAGGCAGCCGTATGGCTAGAAGAGAACCTGAGGAGGTAAGCGAGATGCGAATCTTCGTCACAGGCGCCACTGGAGTACTCGGGAAGGCAGTTCTGCCAGTGTTGGCGCGGGAAGGCCATCAAGTAAGGGCCCTCTCCCGCTCGCCACAGAACGCAGAGCTGATTCGGAAGCTGGGAGCGGAGCCGGTTAGCGCCAGCCTGTACGAGCCGAATACGCTTCGCCCGGCCCTAGCTGGATCGGAAGCAGTGCTTCACTTGGCGAGCAGGATACCGCCCACGAGGAAGGTGCGAAGCAGGGCCGCGTGGCGTGAGAATGACCGAATCAGGCTAGAGGGGACGACCAACTTGGTGGATGCCCTCCTCGAAACCGGCAGTTCCGTCTTGGTGTTCCCGAGCGTCACGTTCGCTTATCCCGACAGTGGAGACCGATGGATTGACGCTCAGACCGTCGAAGAACTTCAGCCTGCTCGGTTCCTGCAAAGTGTCCTCCATGCGGAGCAGGAGGTTCATCGCTTCGCAGATGGCGGCCGGCGCGGCGTCGTCTTGCGCCTCGGCCTTCTCTACGGCCCGGAGTCACCGCAAACAGACGAGATTCTTTCCTACGCCGGAAGGGGATTCGCTGTGATTCCTGGGCGAGCGGACGCATATCAACCACTACTATGGATTCAAGATGCGGCAACGGCCTTGGTAGCAGCGCTGCAAGCACCTGCGGGCGTTTACGACGTGGTGGACGATGAGCCGCTCACCCGGGCGGAGTTTAGGCGAGCTCTCGCCGAGACCGTGGGAAAACGAAATCTCAGGAGACTTCCGTTCTTCCTTGCTCGCCTGCTGAGTGGCGGCGACGTCGCCGGCGTTCTGGCCCGGAGCCAACGGGTTTCCAACCGTCGGTTCAAGGAGGTCTCAACCTGGTCACCCAGCGTGCGGAGCGCGCGCGAGGGACTTTCAACCGCAATCAGCCAGCCGCGGCAGGCAGCCACATTGGGAAGCAGCTAAAGCTCGTGGGCAGGGGCTAGCTTGCGGGCGGCTGTGGAGGCGGGCTCGCGAGTGCCGAGCCGGCACGCCGCCGCCCCCACCACTCGGGCAGAATCCACACGGCCCAAAAGGCCCCCGCGCCATACGCCCAGCCCGCGAGAACGTCGATAACGTAATGCTCGCCCATGTACACGATGGCGAATCCCATCGCCAGGGGGTAGGCGACCGCGACCCA
>DATMBD010000387.1:0-2667 GCA_035559355.1 Dehalococcoidia bacterium | reverse complement strand
GAATGGTCCGGCGCCGCGAGGCTGGAAGATACGCGCCAGCCAGGACCTCTGGCCGTCGTGACGGTACTCGACATCGCGGACGTCGACCTCGTAGGACGCTTTGGGGTCATAACGGAGCGCGATCTGGGTCATGGGTCACCTCCGTGGTCGGGACTATGGCACCGCCTCGAGCACGCGTCAAGGCCGGGCCCCGCCAGGAAACTGCAAACCCCGCTACCGCTCTACGGGGAGACCTTCGCCAGGATTTCTTCGTAACGTTTGGCGAAATCGTCTATGTTCAACTGCTTGCCGGCGAGGTCGCACGCAAGGTTAAGCGGCTCATTGTGGTAGACCATCTCTCGAGCTGCGGAGGATAGCGTTTCAAGGCGCTTTCGGTAGGCAAGAACGATCCCTTCGGCACGGTCAGGCGGAAGATGGTGAAGCTCCCGTAGACAAGCCGTCACGGCTTCCCAGAAGGCTCTTTCATCCTCCGGGTCCAGGGGCGCCAAGCTTGATTACCTCTTTCTCGCTTTGGTTCAGTAGCGCCACGGCACGCTCTGTTCGGAAACATACCTGATCCGAGTTTGGCACCAATTCCAACCGTCGGGAAATACCTCTCGCGACAGGTCCTATGACAATATCGTACAGATCAAGAGCCACGCCACCCTTAGGCTGCCGACACGCACGTACAAGGCTCCAGTAATCAACGGAGTCCGGGGTTCCCCTAACGAACCATATGCTAGCCAGTTCGGACAGGCGCGCCCTGGAGAGCGAGAACTGACAGATAGCTGGATTGCCATCCGCCCACGGGCCCCCTTGCGCTGCTTTATGCTCGGCCCATCCAACCGCGAGGTCTCGGTTAGTCGTAACGTAGAATCCTGGACCGAAGTCAAGCAGCGGGCGCGACCTCGTTAGCAAGACGCCGTCCCTTTGAATTGAGCCTGCGGCACTCAGAGAAGTGCCGTGGTAGAGGACGATGTCTTGATTTGTCCAGGGCGGCAACTCTTCAGGCGAGAGAACCATCGACGGCGCTATTCGCTCTTACTCCATTCCCCGGCTGCCGGCGCGCACAGGAATAGAGCACCGGCCTACGCTCTTGCCGAGTAGTATAGTCACCGTGCTGCGAAGCTCAATTCTGCAAAGGTCAGGTGGCCACGCTAGCCGGCGAGTTCCGCTATGCGCGCCTGCACCTTCGCCGCGATTTCGTCCGGGGGCAGCGTCGCATCGATGACCAGCCAGCGCCCCGGCTCCGCCTTCGCCATCGAGAGATATCCTTCCCGAACCCGGCGGTGGAACGCTCGATCGCGCCCGCCGACGCGACGCCCCGCCTTCACGGAATGCGCTTCGAACGTTAGGCCTTGCTGCCAGTGCCCCTCGATGGCATCGCCGCCGGCTCCGAGCTCCGCCCGCGAGAGGCCGACGTCAGGGTCGAGGTCGAGGAGGACCGTGACGTCGGGACGGCAGCCGTCGATGACGGCATCGTTCAGAGTCGCGATGAGGTCGCGGCTGAGGCGGCGGCCGTAGCCCTGATATGCCATGGTCGAGTCCATGAAGCGGTCGCAGATCACGTCGATGCCGCCGCTCAGAGCAGGCTTGATTACCTTCTGAACCAGCTCCGAGCGGGCGGCGAGAAAGAGGAGGAGCTCCGTCTTGTTAGCCAGGCTGGGGCTGTTGAGGAGCAACTTGCGCAGCTCCTCGCCCAAAGCGGTGCCGCCGGGTTCGCGGACCTGAACGACGCGGCGGCCGCGCCCTTCGAGCCACTCGCGCAGGCGCAGGGCCTGAGTGCTCTTGCCGGCGCCCTCTCCGCCTTCGAAAGTCACGAAGAGGCCCTTTCTCTGACTCATGAGGCAACTTTACGCGGTGGGCGCTTCTGGCGCAGCGTTCCTCACGGCCAAAGCTCCGCCTTGGGCGGTTGCTCGCTGCCGAGGGGATAGCTGCGCCCCCTACTCTTCAGAGAAGTAACTGCCGCCGCCGGCACGGCCGGGCATGATCCGCACCCGGCGCTGAGGCTCGCGGCCCCGGCTTTGGGATGTCAGATTGAAGCGCTGCGCCAGCTCGTGCTGCAGTCGTCGGATATAGGCGCGCTGCGGCGTCAGCTCCACGGGACGGTCTTCAGTGAGGACGGCATGAATGGCCTCCTCCGCTTCGGCCATCGCCTCGGTCACGGGATCCTGGCGGGTAGTGGCTCCTTGAAGGGAGATCAGCGCCTGTTGCATCTGGAGCAAGGTGTTGCTTTTGAGGACATAAATGGGCACGCCGCGGCTTTCCGCCTCCCGCAGGGCCTGCGGCTTGCGGCGGTAGTAGCTGCGGTCCGTGATCACGACGTCCGCCTCATCCAGACGCTCGGCAATCGATGCTCCAGAGCCGGTATCCCGCATCGCTTGCAGGAGGCGCTTTCGCGAAATGCCGAAGGGGTAGATGCGCTGGCCCCGACCGGGAGGCGCGGCCGCAGCCGTCGCCGCTGGGGGCTCGAGCATGAAGCTGCGCCTCGCCGCCGCGGGCGTGCGTTCGATTTCCTCGCGCAGGGATTCGGCGCGAACCTCCGCCTCCGTCAGTCGGCGCACCTCGCCTTCGGGCGTAAGCTCCCGCACCTCCGGGGCGATGCGGTAGCCGCGCAGGATGGAATCGACTGTCTCCGCGACGTCTCGGTGGATGGAGACCTTCTCCCAGCTCTGCAGCTCG
Source organism: Dehalococcoidia bacterium (assembly GCA_035559355.1). Lineage (GTDB taxonomy): Bacteria > Chloroflexota > Dehalococcoidia > DSTF01 > WHTK01 > WHTK01. The sequence continues at coordinate 6 of DATMBD010000387.1, read as the reverse complement.
ACAACG
>DATMBD010000386.1:0-2883 GCA_035559355.1 Dehalococcoidia bacterium | reverse complement strand
CAGGTCCTCGGGCACCGGCTAGCCTTCGGCGCCGAGCTGGCGCCCGCCGAGCACGTGCATGTGGAGGTGGAAAATCGTCTGGCCTCCGTACTCGCCAACGTTGAAAGCGAGGCGGTACCCGCGCTCAGAAATTCCTTCCCTCACGGCAAGCTGGTTCGCCACGCTGACCATGTGGCCCAAAAGGGGGCCATCGGCCGGGGTGAGGGCGCGAGCGCTGGGGATGTGCTGCTTGGGGATGACCATGAAGTGGACAGGGGCGCGCGGGTTGATGTCCCGGATGGCAAAAACGCGCTCGTCCTTGTGGAGCATGTCAACCTGGAAGGCGCCGCTCGCCATGCTGCAGAAGAGGCATTCGGATTCGGTGGTCATGGCGCCATGTTAGCGGCCGCCGGGCCGGATGGGAACGGCCGCCGTCGGAAAGGGACACTGCCCAGTATCTGACAGGGGCGCGGAAACCGCGCCCCTGAATTCGAAAAGTGGCCGCGCGAAGGCCTTACTCGACGTAGCCGGCCATGCGGCGCAGGCGCCTGATCCGCTCCTCCACGGGCGGGTGGGTCGAGAACAGCGACGAAAGCCCGCCCTCCATGCGGAACGGGTGAACGATGTAGAGCGAAGAGGTCGCCTCGGTGCCGGCGGTTTGCGGCATTGGCCGCATCTGCACACCGTTGTGCAGCTTCGCCAAGGCGCTGGCCAGCGCCTCCGGGTCGCGCACATACTCGGCGCCGCTCTTGTCGGCGGCGAACTCGCGCGTGCGGGAGATCGCCATCTGGAGGATGACGGCAGCGAAGGCCGCGACCACCGAGGCCAGGAAGGCGATCATCACGTTGCCACCGTTGCGGTCGCGGCCGCCCCCCAACATGGCCCCCCAAAGCAGCATCGTCTGCAGATAGCTGATGGCTCCCGCAATCGTGGCGGCGATGGAGCTAATGAGGATGTCCCGGTTGCGGACATGTCCGATCTCGTGGCCGATAACGGCCTTCAGCTCCCGGCGGTCCAGGATGCGCATGATGCCCGTCGTCACGGCCACGACGGCGTGGTTCGGGTCGCGGCCCGTGGCGAACGCGTTCGGCGACTCGCTCTCGACGATGTAGACCTTCGGCTTAGGCACGCCGGCGAGAGTCGCCACTTCTTCGACGAGGGCGTGCAGGTGAGGCTCCTCCTGAGGGCTGACCTCCCGGGCCCCTGCCATCCTGAGCGCCAGCTTGTCCGAGAACCAGTAGGCGATGAAATTCATGACGCCAGCGAGCACGAGCGCCATGATGGCGACGCTTGTCCCGCCGATGATGTAGCCCAACCCGACGAGCAAGCCGGTTAGGGCTCCTAGAAGCAGTGCTGTTTTCAGACCGCTCATCTCTTCCTCTTCCTTCCTCCCTGGCCGCTGCAAGGCGGCCACACCCGATTTCAATTATATCGAACTGAGGCCACTCCCAAGGGCCGTATGATTGGAAACGTAGCTTGCGAGGAGGCGATAGCATGGCAAAGGCAAAGCCGGGAAAAGTCGCGATCATGAGCGCCGGGGAGATGGGAGCAGCCATCGGCTGGGCCTTGCACCGAGGTGGGCTGGAAGTCTACACGTGCCTTGCCGGCCGCAGCGAACTGACGAAACAGCGGGCGCGCGACGCCGGCTTTCGGGACGTGCCGGACCTCGACGCGCTGGTGAGCGCCGCCGACCTGTTCCTCTCCGTGCTCGTGCCCGGGGAGGCGGTGCCTTTGGCTGAAGCAGTGGCCGCCAGCATGCGCCGCACGGGCGCAAGGCCGGTCTTCGCCGAGTGCAATGCCATCGCCCCGGCGACGGCGAGAGCGATCGAGCGCCTGATCAGAGCGGAAGGGGCCGAATTCATCGACGCAGGCATCATCGGCGGGCCTCCCCGCGAGGGCTACAGCCCCCACATCCATTGCTCAGGCCCGGATACGTCCGCTCTGGAATCGTTGCGCGAATGCGGCCTGGATATCCGCTACGTGGGACCGGAAATCGGCCAGGCGTCAGGCCTGAAAATGGTGTACGCAGCCTCCACCAAGGGGACGACGGCCCTGTGGACAGAGCTCTTGACCGCGGCGCGGGCGATGGGGTTGGAGGAGTCGCTGCGGGCGGAGCTGGGTGACGGCGCCACGTTCCGCCTGCAGCAGAACAGCATCCCCGCCATGCCGAGCAAGGCGCGGCGTTGGGTGGCAGAGATGGAAGAAATCGCGGCCACCTTCGCGGCGCTGGGGTTGACGCCGCGCATCCTCGAGGGAGCGGCGGACATCTACCGCCTCGTCAGCGAGACGCGCCTGGCCGATCTGACGGCTCGGGACCCCCGGCCGTCCCTGGACGAAGTTCTGGAGACGCTGACGCAACAACTTACGCAGCCGGCCGACGCCGGGCGGGGATAACAGCGGTCGCCAGCGGAATCGCAACTCGAAGACAGAGACGAGTCGCGACCAGGCCACGCCCGATCGGCGCTGTCTACAGCGGTTTGAGGCTGAGCGGACGGCGTCTAAGCGACCGCCGCCGAGCGTTGCTTGCCCTGACGAGAGGTTTCGCAGGCGTCGCGCGCCTTGGTCACCAGAGAAGCCGCGTCCGTGGCTTCCTCCGGATAGTGAGCGAGGCCAAAGTGGCACCAGTAATCGCCTAGACCCTGGACCACCTTGCTGACAAAGGCCTTCGCCTCAGCCGCCTCGCAGAAGGGGAGGCTAAAGACGAACTCGGATTCGGCCACCTGAAGCGGCTGGCTGATGGTCTTGCGCTGATTGGAGGCCAGCTCGGCGATATCTGACCAAACCCTGGCAAGGACTTCCGGAGTCGTCTGCACGCCGGGCATCGTAACGTCAAGCGCCAGGACCGCCATGCCGCGGTGGTCGCGGCGAGCGTTCTGAACCTCCTCCTGTAGGCGGAGCATGAAG
>DATMBD010000385.1:0-4736 GCA_035559355.1 Dehalococcoidia bacterium | reverse complement strand
GACGGAGAGCAGGATGGGCTTGTCTTCCCGGCGCGCGCGTTCGAAGGCCTCCTCGCCCCACGGGTACCAATCGACGGGGTTGTCCTTGTGCTGGAGGAGATAGGGGCTGGTCTCGTTAGCAAGACGATTTGGCATACGTCCAGTGTAACCGCGCGAGGGCAGAGCGGCGGCCGAGTCGATGACTGGACGTTGGGGAGGAGAGCCGCGATGCAGACGCCTGAAATGGCGTCCGCGCCGCGCTGACGTGGTAACGGACCGCAACTCCGCGCGGCCCATGGACCTGATCCGGCGAAATGAAGGGGTGGCCGCTCAGGCGCGGCCGGCGGCCAGCTCTTCCTCCGGCCGTTGGCTTCGAAATTGGGCCAGCAGCAGGAGGTCGTAGCCGGCCTTTATCGCGCCTCCCAGCACCAGGGGCCACCCGAAGGTCGTATGCGCGAGGAGGTACCCGGCCAGCGCCGGCGCCAGCGCCGAAGCGAGGCTCCGCGGCACGTTGGTGACGCTCGCGGCCGCAGCCCGCTCCTCGGGCGGCACCATGGCCATGACGTAGGACTGCCGCGCGGGCACGTCCATTTGAGAGAGCGCCGTTCTGGCCAGGAGGCAGGCCACCGCCAGAGGCGCGTTCGGCATGAACGCGGCGAGGACGAGCAGGCCGTTGGCCGGCAGATGCGTGTAAACCATCGTCCGAATCAGGCCGATGCGCTCCGCCAGCCACGCCGACGCGAGCTGCGAAAACGCCGACAACAGCCCCGCGACGAAGAAGATCGCGCCGGCAGTCTCAACGGACATGTCGTAGCGCTCGAACAGCCACAACGCCAGCAGCGACTGGACGACGAACCCGCCGCCGAAGGAATCGAGGCTGAACAGCGCCGAGAGCCGGAGGACTACGGAACGCGACCGCGCCAACGGGCTGCGCCGCCGCCGCTCGCCGGCCTGGGCCGGCCGCTGCATGCCGAGATAGATGAAGCCGACCCCCACCGCGGCGCCTGCGTACAGGACGAAGCCGATCCTCTGCGCATCGACCAAATCCCAGCCCTGCCAGCGGCCGATTGCCACGGGCACGCCGCTGGCCAGGGCGCCCAGCGCGGCGAAAAAGCTGCCGCCCAGCGTATAACGCGCGAACAGGGCCGTCCGCCCGCGGCTGTCGATGGTCTCCGTCAGCGCCGCTTGTTCCGTCGGCAGAAAGACACTGACGTCGCCGTTCGAGGGGTTCAGCGTCCCGCAAAAAGCTATGACCAGGAGCGGCCAGAAGTCAGTCATGCCGACGAAACCCAGGCCCGTGAGCAGCATCAGGCCCGAAGCCGCCAGAAGAATGCGCCGCGTGTCGCCGGGGCGAGCGAACAGGCCGACGCCGAGGGTCAGCACGGCCGAGCCGAGGAGAGTAGCGGTGATGAGGACGCCCACTTCTCCTGCTGAAAAACCGAGGTCCGTTAGATAGCTGGCCAGCAGGACCGAGACCATGCCATCGACGAAGCCACGCAGCGACCGCGCCAGCACCAGACGCGCAGCGTCCGGCTGCGCCCCGGACGGCAGGAGGCCCCGGATCGCCCTTAAGACCACGAGGCGAGGCTACTACCAGAAGGGGGTTGAACGCGACCGCCGCCGCTTGCCGCCCGAGGATCAGGAGGCGGCGCTGCACTTCCTGCTGCGGCTGATCGAGCAGCTCCAGCGTCGCGGCCTGATCACCGTCGCCCGCATGTGCTTCACGTGCCGGTTCTTTCAGCCGGCGGCCGAGCAAGCAGCAGGAGCGCCCTACTGCGATCTCCTCGAACGGCCGCTGCCGCCTGCCTCCCTGCGCATCGACTGCCCGGAGCACGAGCCGGCACCCGTCTAGCCAGCGGCAGGAGCGGCGGCGACCTCGCCCAGGCGCGGCAGGAGAAGGGCGGCCGCGGCGTCCTGCGACTCAGTCGTCGGGAAGTTGACGCGCAGGTAGTTGACGCCCCAGCCGGCGATCTCGCGGATGCGCTGAAGGCAATCTTCCGGCGAACCGACAATTTCGCGAGCGAGGAACTCGTCGAACGTGGGCGGCACGAACTGAGGCGTGGCGGCCTTCGCCGCAGCATATTCCGTTTCGGCGGCGGCGACCGCCTCCTCGCGCGTCCTCCGCACGACGATGCGGGCGCCTTTGACCACCGTCATTTCGCGCTTCGGCCAGTCGGGTGCGGAGAGCACGGCCTGGAGCCTCTCGCGGCTGCCGCCGGCGCTGAGCGTCACCCAGCCGTCGCCAAGCTCCTTCGCCGTCCGGAGTGTGGCCTCGGACTCGCCGCCGAGCCAGATGGGCGGGTGCGGCTTCTGGTATGGCTCGGGGTTGAACGGGAGGTCGCGCACTTGGACGTACTTGCCCTCGAAAGTCGTGCGCTGCGGCGCCGGATGGGTCCACAGGTGCTTGAACAGCGCGATGACCTCTTGGGCGTACTCGGCGCGCTCGTCGTGGTCCTCCAAAAGCGGGAGGTTGTAGGCGAGGTATTCCTCCTTGTACCAGCCGGAGCCGAGCGTGCAGATCACGCGGCCCTTTGTGATCTGGTCGAGGCTCGTGATCATCTTGGCGAAGAGGGCCGGCGGCCGGAAGGTGACGTTGAGGATACCCCAGGCGAGCCTAACGCGCCGGGTAACAGCGCCGATGGCCGTCATGAGCACGAAATAGTCCAGCGGGCCGTCCGGCTTGTGAACGCCGGCCGTGTTCATGAGGTGGTCCGAGAGCCACACCGAATCGAAACCCTGGTCGTCGGCGCGGCGGGCTTCCTCCATGACGGCGTCCACGCCGCGGTCCGCGTGCAACTGCATCCCGATCTTCACGTTCGCCTCCAGGAAATCCCGAACAACAGGTCGAGCCTCAGTGTAACGGCACCGCTGCCGCCGCGCCGAGACGCTCACGCCAAGCAGCCGCCTGAATCGCCACCCACGTACCCAATACTCAGACTCTGGCCAACGATTGACGCTTTCTTTACAAGGCCTTGGCCATGCGGCTACAAATCCAGGCCGCCGACAGCATAACCTGAAGGCCAACATGGAGAAGGACGACTCTCCCATAGGGCGCGTCCTGAGCCGGCGCGAACTGCTTGCCCTGATGGGCGGCGCCGCCGCCTTCGTCCTGGGCTGCGCCGACGACGACGCGACGCAGCCCGCGCCGAGCGCATCGATGCAGAATGGAGAAGCGCCCACGGCGACGGCGGCGAGCGGCGGTTCCACGACGGTGCCAAGCTGCGTTGTTGTTCCAGAGCAGACAGAGGGGCCGTTCTTCGTCGACGAGCGGCTCAATCGGTCCGACATCCGGTCTGACCCCGCCACCGGTCGGCTGAGCGCCGGAACGCCGCTGACGCTGATGCTCAACCTATCGCGAGTAGGGGGCGGCGGCACCTGCGCCCCCCTCCCCGGAGCGATGGTGGACGTATGGCACTGCGACGCTATGGGCGTCTACTCCGACACGGGCAGCGCGGTGGGACAGAAGTTCCTGCGCGGCTTCCAAACGACGGACTCGGCTGGCAGGGTCCAGTTCTTGACCATCTACCCGGGTTGGTACCAGGGCCGGGCGGTGCATATCCACTTCAAAGTGCGGGTCGGGAACGCTGACTTCACCTCCCAGCTCTACTTCGACGAAGCGGTAACGCGAGAGGTGTATCGGCAAGACCCCTACGCCCAGAGAGGGCAGGCGCAGACAGCCAACGCCCAAGACAGCATCTTCCGCAATGGGGGCGACCAGCTTCTCCTCAAGCCGGAACCCGTGGCGGACGGCTATCGGGCGGTATTCGACCTGGGGCTGCGCCTTTAAGAACGCTTCTTCCAAACGTTTGTGCTATGATCAGGGGGCTCCGTCCCCGCCCGGAGCCAATCTCCCAGTGCCCGGCGGGGAATGTCTTACGTAGAGCTCCACTGTCACTCCTGTTTCTCCTTCCGCGAAGGGGCCTCCACGCCCCTGGAGCTGGTCCTTCGCGCGCGGCAGCTCGGCTATCCAGCCCTCGCCCTCACCGACCACGACAACCTGGCCGGGGCCCTGGAGTTCGCCCGCACGGCGAAGAGCTGGGGCGTGCGGCCGATCACGGGCGCCGAGATCACGATCGCCAATCAGGCAATAGGCCAACCTGGCCATCGGGCAATCACGCAAAGGCATTCTCGCCCGAGGGCCAGGGAGTTCCACCTCACCCTTTTGGCCGAGACGCCGCGCGGCTACGCCAACCTCTCGCGGCTGCTGACGCGCGCCAACCTGAATTCGCCCCGCGGCGAGCCCCGCGTGCGCTTCGAGTGGCTGGCCGAGCACGCCGAAGGCCTCATCGCCCTCTCGGGTTGCCGTAAAGGCGAGGTCGCCATCTTGGTCGAGGAGGGCGACCTGCGCGCCGCCCGCGAGGCTGCGGCGCGCTACCGCGACGTCTTCGGGCGCGAGAGCTTCTTCATCGAGCTGCAGGACAACCTCGCCTACGAGGACCAGCCGCGCAACGAAGGCCTTGTCGCCCTCGCGCGCGACCTCGGCCTTGCCGTCGTGGCGACGAACAACGTCCACTACCACGAGCGCCGGCGCCATCGCCTGCACGACGTCCTCGTCGCCGTCCGCCATCGCACCAATCTAGAGGACGTCCGGCCATTGCTGCGCCCCAACTCCGAGTTCTACCTCAAGCATCCAGAGGAGATGCGACGCTTGTTCGACGGCCTGGAAGAGGCGATCGAGAACACCCTGCGGGTGGCGGCGCGCTGCGCGGGGGCTGAATTTGGGCAATCTGGCAATCGGGCAATCGGGCAGGGCGGGA
>DATMBD010000384.1:0-15526 GCA_035559355.1 Dehalococcoidia bacterium | reverse complement strand
CCTGGTAGAAGCGTACGGACTGCCGGTGGCGAGCCATACCTGCACCGAGGTCTCGGCGCATCTCGTGGCCGCGGCGGCGAATGGTCTCACGGTGGAGTACCTGCCGTGGGCGCAGCCGATTTTCGCGCGAACAGCTCCTGTCCAGGAGGGGAAACTCGTGCTCTCCGAGGAGCCGGGGCTTGGCCTCGACCTCGACGAAGCTGCCCTGGAACGTTTCAGGCTCGATTCCTGATTGAAGAACTAGGCAAAGAGTCGCAAATGTACGTATAACCTGCGCCGGGGCCATTCCATCATCTGACGTTTCCGTTATAGTGAGGGAGATTTCGGCCTGGCTAAGGCCGACGAGGACGGAGGCAGCGATGCTCACGAAGGAAGACAACGAGATCTTGACGCGGGTGGGCCCGGGGACGTTGATGGGCAACCTGCTGCGCCGCTACTGGACGCCGGCGCTCCTGTCCAGCGAGGTGCCGGAGCCGGACAGCCCGCCGGTGCGCGTGCGGCTCCTGGGCGAGGACCTCGTCGCCTTCCGGGACACGAACGGCAAGGTGGGGCTTGTCGTCCAGGCTTGCCCCCACCGCGGCGCATCGCTCTTCTTCGGCCGCAACGAGGAGGCCGGCCTGCGCTGCGTCTACCACGGCTGGAAGTTCGACGTCACCGGCGCCTGCGTGGACATGCCCTCCGAGCCTCCGGAGAGCAACTTCAAGAGCAAGGTGCGGGTCAAGGCCTACCCCACGCACGAGTCCGGCGGCATCGTCTGGACGTACATGGGCCCGCCGGAAAAGATGAAGGGCTTCCGCGACTTCGGCAGCGAGAGCGTGCCGCGCGAGAAGTGGTTCGCGGTCAAGTCCATCGGCCACTGCAACTGGGTCCAGCGCATGGAGGGCAACCTGGATACGGCCCACATTTCCTGGCTACATCAATTCAGGGGCGCGCTCGACTTTCCGGACGACGGGACGGACAAACCCGGCAGCTACCCGTCCTTCGAGACCTCGATCAAGATTTGGGCTTACGACCGCTCGCCGCGGCTGGAAGTCGAAGAGCAGTGGTACGGATACAAGTACGCGGGCATTCGCAGGACGCCCAACGGCAACACGCACGTCCGCGTCACTGCCTGGGCCATCCCGTACACGTCCGTGGTGGCCAACATACCTTACGTCAGCGGCGGCGGCCTCTGCGTCCCCATCGACGACTACAACTGCTACTTCTACTTCTGGTCGAAGCAGCCGAGCGAGGCGGACACGCTCGCCCTGAGGCTGGCTGGGGTCGAGGGCAAGGGCCTCTTCGACAACACGCCCTACACGAACCGGCGCGGCGGCAACCTCAACCGCATCCGCTCGATCGACGGCCAGAACAACCAGCGCCAGTTCAGGCTGGACAACGACTACTTGATCGACCGCGACCTCAAGAACTCCCCGTTTTACTCCGGCATCCGCGATTTCGGAAGCCAGGACCTGATGGCGACCGAAAGCCCCGGGCCGATTTGGGACCGGTCGCAGGAACACCTTGGGACGACCGACAAGTCGATCATCAAGATGCGGCAAATACTTCTGAAGGCGGCCAAGGACCTCGCGAAGGGTATCGAGCCGCCGGCCGTCGACCCAGACTTGCCGTATCGCGAGATTCGGGGCGCCGAAAAGATCCTGGAGCCGGGCGAGGACTGGCGCACGCTGGGCACCGAGAAGGACCCGCTCTACCGGCGTATCCACGAAATGCTCAAGGTCGAAGCGCCCGCCGCGGGAGCCGGCGGGGCCTAGGGCCCCGGAATCCGAACGGCCGCGACTGGACTCGCGGCCTTTTCGCATCCTAGGCTTTGGCTCGATGCTCCCCGCCTAGCAAGGAGACGATTCGTGGCGGACCGGATTAGAGTCGGCATCGTTGGCGCGACCGTGACGGTGGGCGGCAGCGGCTGGGGCGCGAACGCGCACGTGCCTGCCCTCCACTCCCTCCCTGACTACGAACTCAAGGCCGTCTGCACGGCCCACGAGGAAACAGCGAAGGCGTCCGCGGAGAAATTCGGCGCTCCCCTTTATTTCGACAACATCGAGGCCATGGCCGCACATCCTGAGATCGACCTCATCGTCGTCTCGGTGCGGGTGCCGTGGCACCACGACCTGGTGATGGCTGCCCTTCGTGCCGGCAAGGACGTCTTCTGCGAATGGCCGCTGGGCGCGAACCTGGGCGAGGCGCAGCGCATGGCCGATTTCGCCCGCGAGCGCAACCTGCGTACAGCGGTGGGGCTGCAGGGGCGCAGCGATCCAACGCTCATGTACGCCCGCGACCTGGTCCGCGAAGGCTACATCGGCGAGGTGCTGGCAGCCAACCTGAGCGTCATGACTCAGGCTGTCACTGAACGCGGCCCCGGCCGTATCTGGCAGGGCGTGCGCGCTAACGGCGCCAACACTCTGACGATCGCCGGCGGCCACGCCATCGACGCGCTCTGCTACATCCTCGGCGAATTCCGAGAACTCCAGGCCCGCCTCGCCACGCGTATCAAGCAATGGCGCAACACGGACACGGGAGAGATGATGAACGTCGACTCGCCGGACGCCATCGGCTTCGTCGGCGTGCTGGAGGGCGGGGCTGAAATCGCGGTGCAGGTTGCAGCCGTACCCTCGAACCCCAGCGGCAACCGTCTAGAGATTTACGGACGAGATGGGACTTTGATCATCAGCGCAGGGTCCATGAACATCGGCCCCAACCACCTATACGGCGCCCGGGGCCGCGACTCGCTGGCCGAAATGCCGCCGCCGGATAAGTACAACCTGGCGCCGGAGGGGACGCCCGCCGGGCCGCCGCGAAACGTCGGCCAAGCGTACGTGCGCATGTTCGACGCCTGGCGCAGGGGTGAAGCCTTCGACCCGGACTTCGATCTCGCCGTGCGCCGCCACCGGCTGATCGACGCTATCGAGCGCTCCGCCGAGCAGGGCAGGGCGATATCATTGACATAATCGTTGCAGCGCGGCCAGAATCGTGCGCCGGCAGGCTAGCGGCGTTTGGACGGCTGCGAGGGTGTAGACAACATGGAGGAAAGATGGGCACGAAATACCGGGCAGACCACGTAGGCAGCCTGCTTCGGCCGCCGGAAGTCCTGGAAGCGCACGCGGCCCTGCGCGACGGTCGCATGTCCCGCGAGCAGGTTCGGGAGATCGAGGATCGGGCCATCCTTGCAGCGATCCAGATGCAGCGCGAAGTGGGCCTGGACGTCCTCAGCGATGGCGAAATGCGCCGTCCCGGCTGGTCCAGCGACTTCGCCGCATCGGTGGAGGGCTACGTGCGGGGCGCGCCGGCGCTGCGGCTTGTGTGGCACGGCGCCGCCGGCGAGCAACCCCCGGCGCCGCCGGCCGGAGGCGGGCAGGTGATCGGCGGCCGTCTCAAGCAAAAGCGGCGCCTCACGGAGGACCAGGTGGGCTTCCTCAAGCAGCACGCCGGCGGCATGCCCTTCAAGATGACCATGCCCGCGGCCTCCTATGTCACCACGCGCGGCTACAAGCCCGGCGTTTCCGAGCCTGCTTACGCCAACCGGAAGGAAGTCCTGGAAGACGTTACGAAGATCATCCACGCCGAGGTCAAAGCGCTGGTCGCCGAAGGCGTTCCTTACATCCAGCTGGACAACCCGCACTACCCCGACTACATCGATGCCGGCCGCGTGGAGCAGATGAAGGCGTACGGCTGGGACATCCCGCAGATGATCCAGGACGACGTCGAGGCCGACAACGCCTGTCTGCGCGGCTTTGACCGCAGCAACGTGACCCTGGCCATGCATTTCTGCCGCGGCAACGGCGGCCGCGGGGGCTGGCATACGAGCGGCGGTTACGACGCCATCGCGGAGCAGGTCTTCACCCAACTCGACGTCGACGCCTTCCTGCTCGAGTACGACAGCGAACGCGCCGGCACTTTCGAGCCGCTGCGCTTCATACCGAAGGGCAAAACCGTAGTCCTGGGCCTGATCACCACGAAATCGGGCGAACTGGAATCGGAGGACGAAATCGTCCGCCGCATCGAGGAGGCGTCCAAGTACGTCGCCATCGAGGACTTGGCGCTGAGCCCTCAGTGCGGCTTCGCGTCGGTCGCCATCGGCAATCCCGTGACGCCGGAGGAGCAGCGCCGCAAGCTCGAGCTCGTGGTCAAGGTCGCCCGCCGCGTCTGGGGGTAGGCCATCGGCTATCGAGGTGACCGCTCGGCTCACGCCTGTGGTCGGGCAGCGCTAAAATCGGAGCCTCTGCTGACGCGGAAGGCCCCCTAGAATGAGGCTCCCATGATGGGCAGCGGCTCGACTCCATTCGACCAGGTCGATTCAAGCCCGGTGGCGCTGGTTGGCCGCGCCCGCGAGTTGGCCCCGAAGGTGCGCGAGTTCGCCGCGACCGTCGAGCGGGAACGCCGCCTTCCAGGAGATCTCGTGGCAATGCTGGCCGCGGAGGGCTTTTTTCATGCCCTGCTGCCGCGAGACTTGGGAGGCCTGGAGGCGGATCCCGTGACCGCGGCACGAATCGTGGAGGAGATCTCCCGCGGCGATGGCTCAACGGGGTGGTGCGTGATGCTGGCGGCACAGTCGTGCGGGTTCGCCGGCTTCATGCCGCGCGAAGAGGCCCTGACTATCTGGGGCAACGGCGGCATCGTCGCAGGCACGGCGCGGCCCGTTGGCCGCGCCATCGCCACGCTGCAGCCCGATGACGGCTTCATCGTCTCCGGGCGCTGGCCCTTCGCCAGCGGCAGCACGCACGCGACCTGGTTTGCCGGCGAGTGCATGGTCTACGACGGGGACGAGCTTCGCAAGGACGCCAACGGGAACGGCGTCTCGCGAATGTGCTTCGTGCCCAGTTCGGAGGTCACGATCATCGATACCTGGGACACGATGGGTCTGAGCGGCACAGCCAGCAACGATTTCAGGATCGAATCGGCTTTCGTGCCCAAGGGGCGGGGATTCCAGGTCCTCGTCGACCCGCCGCTCCACGATTGGGCTCTCTACCGCGCCCTTCCCCTCGGTTTCATCAACCACGGCAGCCAGGCGATCGGCGTCGCCCGGGGCGCCATCGATAGCGCCATCGAGATCGTCAACGCGAAACGAGGGTGGGGGAACGTGCTCCTGAAGGAGCTGCCGCGCCTTCAGGCGGCCATCGCCGAAGCCACGGCCCTCGTGGACTCCGCTGCTGGCTATCTGTACGAGACCGCGGGCAGGCTTTGGAGTAGCGCCCTCGCCGGCGACGAAGACCCGCAGCTGCGGGCCAAGGTGCGGCTGGCAACGAGCCACGCAGCGAAGGCCAGCGTGCAGGCCGTCGACCTCCTCCATGCGGCCGTCGCCACGGCTGCCATCTTCAACGCCAACCCGCTATCGCGGCAGTTCCGGGACATCCACGTGGCCGCTGCCCACGTCATGATCGGGCCCATGACCTTCGAGGCGGCCGGGCGCGTGATCCTGGGCCTGGAGCCGCAGTTCCCGTTCTTCTAAGCCGTGCTGGAAGGTATCAGCGCCGTCACGCTCGCGGTCAGCGACATGGCGCGCTCCGTTGACTTCTACCAGCGGTTGGGGTTCGTCGTCGCCAGCGGAGGGCCGGAGAGCGACTTCACGACTTTTCGCGTCGGCGGAGGCTGCCTCAACCTCACAAAGCGCCCCGGCTACACGCCCGGCATGCCCTGGGGCAGGGTAATCTTCTACGTTTCCGACGTGGATGAGGCGTACCGCGCGGCGCTGGCGGCGGGCCTCGAGCCGAGCACTGCGCCCCGCGACGCAGAGTGGCGGGAGCGCTATTTCCACATTCTGGACCCGGACGGCCACGAACTGAGCTTCGCGAAGCCGCTATAGCCTCAAAACGTACGGCAGCAGCAGGCTGAACACCACCAGCAGGGAGACCAAGAGCAGCGTTACCCTGCGCAGATACCAGGGCTTCGGCCGCGGCTCGTAGGCGGAGTACGGAGAGGCTTCGGAGAGATCAAAGTCAGGGTGAGAGGGATCTGTAGGGTCGTCGTCCTCGTGGCTGAATCGATACATCTGGGACGGCCCTCGTTTAGACGGGGCGCTCGCCGCGAATGGTCACGCGGAAGCCGGAGCGCGTCTGCGGCCAGTAGTCCCAGATCGCTTGATGCTGGACACAGCGGTTATCCCAGAAGGCAACGGAGTTCTTCTCCCAGCGGAAGCGGCACTGAAACTGGGGCTGGCGGATGTGCTCGAAGAGGAAGCCGAGCAAGGCATCGCTCTCCTGGCGCGAAAGCCCGACGATGTGGGTGGTGAACATCTCGTTCACAAACAGCGCCTTGCGACCGCTTTCGGGATGGGTTCGGACGACGGGGTGCTCGGCGCGCGGATAGGAACGGCCGCCGTCGTCGCGGCCGATGCGGGCGTTGACGCTGCGATAGTAAGGGGCGCCGTCGTGGACGGCGGTCAGTCCCTCGAGGAAGCGCCGCATGGGCTCGGAGAGGGCTTCGTAGGCCGCGTACATGCTCGCGAAAAGCGTATCGCCGCCCGTCTCCGGCAGGGTGTGGATACGCAGGATAGAACCCATGGGCGGCCGCTCCTCGCAGGAGACATCGGAGTGCCAGCTCTCGCCCGCCACCCGCTTCGAGTTTGCGTCCGCGTGGATGATCATGACCTCAGGGTGCCCTTCCAGTCCCGGATCGTTGGGATGGGCAACGAGCTCGCCGAAGCGGCGGCCGAGCGCCTTCTGTGCCTCGACTGACAGCTCCTGGTCGCGAAAGAAAATGACTTGGTGCTCGATCAGGGCGTCGTGGATGAAGCGGAAAGTCGCGTCGTCCACGTCATTCAGATCGATGCCTTGCAGTTCGGCGCCCAGGGCGGGCGTGAGGCGTTTGACGGTCACTTCTTGCTGCAGCATGGCGACCTAACGATAAGCCAAAGGCGCATCTGCGTCACTGCCGCGCCGCGCGGAGAGAAATACCGATATGGATTTCAAGAATCCCTAGTATAAGCGCTTTCCATAGTGTACTATGCGGACTCACCGGCGTAGGATAGTGGAAGGCGGCCTTGGGGGTCCGGGGTGAGGGTTCAGAGGAGCTGGAGGCAGCTAGCACTAGACATCATTTTCGTCGCCTGGGTACTGCATGTCTTGGTGACCGGCCGTATCGTGCCGGAAAAGCTGTCAGCTCTTTTCAACGACGAGCCTCAGGTTGTGGCTTCCAGCGAGCCCGTCCCTGAACAGGCCCCAGCGCCTCTCGAAGAGCACGAGTCTCCCACGACCTAATCGCTCGCTAAAGCATCAAGCGCAAAAGCCCCGATTGACTATAGCGGCCGGCGGGCCGATGATTTTTCTGCCCAAGACGAGTCCTCTTTGAAAGGGGAGCTCTTTCATAAGGACAATTTAGTCGTATGCGAGATTCAGAAGTTGGTGCAGCGCTCGATGCAGGCGGCGTCCGAAACGCTTTCGTCAGGGAGTTCGTCAAGGAATGGGCTGCGCGGCTGGAGCCGGCAGCCGTCCGGGTGGTCAATGCCGAGGACGACAAGCGCCTGACCGAGGAAGCCCTCGCCGCCGGCGAAGTTTTCGACGTCGCCGGCGGTCGTTTTTTTGCCCGTTCCTACCCCAAGGACACGGCGCGCTCCGAAGAGCGCACCTTCGTTGCCACCAGCCGCCCTTCGGACCGAGGCACCTACAACAACTGGGTCCACAGCCAGGAGATCAAGCCCAAAGTCCTGGAGCTCATGGCCGGCGGGTCCCGAGGCAAGACGATGTACGTCCTGCCATATTTGATGGCCCCGCCCGGAGGGCCGCTGGACCAGTGGGCAGCCGGCGTCGAGCTCACCGACAGCCGCGTCGTCGTTCTGCACATGCTGCGCATGGCCCGCGTCGGCGCCGCCTACCTCGACGGCCTGGAGGACCCATCGAACTTCGTCCGCGGCGTGCACGTGACCGGCGACCTCGATAGCCTCGACCAGGGCACGCCCGGGGACAAGCGCCACTTCGTGACCGTTGCCGACGAACGCCTGCTTCTCCACTACGGCTCTTCCTACGGCGGCAACGCCCTCCTGGGCAAGATCGCCCACGGGCTTCGTCAAGCCTCCTATGATGGCTGGGTTTCTGGCCGCTTCCTCGCGGAGCAGTTCATGCTCATCGGCATCCGCGACAAGGAGACGGGCCGCACCTATCACATCTGCGGCGGCTTCCCCAGCGCGTCCGGCAAGACCAATTTGGCGATGATGAGGCCGCCGGCCTCCCTCGCGGGCCGCTACGAGGTCCATTTCTTCGGAGACGACATCGCTTGGATCTACGCCGACCCGGCTGACGGCCGCTTGTACGCCTTCAACCCGGAGTTCGGCGTCTTCGGCGTTGCCAAGGACACGAACGAGCGCAGCAACCCGAACGCCGTCGCCGCCATCGCGCCTAGCACCAGGACCCTGTTCACGAATACGGCCTACAACGAGCGCACGCGCGACGTGTGGTGGGAGGGCCGGACACCGGAGCCGCCAGAGGACCTGGAAGGCTGGCTCGACTGGCGCGGCGAGCCGATTTTGTCCCGCCCGCCGGAGCGTCAGCGGTCCGGCCGCCCGGGCGACGAATGGTCCCACCCCAACAGCCGGTTCACGACAGCCCTCGCGAACGTGCCCAACCTCAGCCCTGAGGCGGGCGAGCCTCGCGGCGTGCCAATCGACGCGATAATCTTCGGCGGCCGCGTCCGCAATCGCGAGCCGTTGATTCGGGCCATCCGAGGCATCCCAGAGGGCGTGTATGATGGTCTCACTTTGGGCGCGGAGGCCACGTTTGCCGCCGAGGGGCTCGACGGCGTCCTGCGCTACGACCCGATGTCCATGCGCCCGTTTCTCTCTTATAGCGAAGGCGACTACGCTCGCCACTGGCTGGACGTTCTAGGCCGAGCGCGCCGTCAGCCGGTCTTCGCCCACGTGAACTGGTTCCAACGCGACGCCGATGGCCGATATCTCTGGCCTGGATACAGCGAGAACCTCCGCGCCCTTCTCTGGCTGATCGACTTCGCGGAGGGCCGGGCCAAAGGCGTGGAAACGCCGGTGGGCGTGCTTCCTCGCCGCGAGGAGTTGAACCTTCAGGGCCTCGAAATCAGCGGGCCTGACCTCGATCAGTTGCTTTCAATCGACAGGGAGCAGTGGCGGCGCGAAATCGCGAACCGCGAGCAACACCTAGCGCAGTTCGACGGACTTCCGGATTCAATCTGGGAGGCCCACCGGCGCATGGCGGAAGCCCTCCGCTAGCCCCAGCACGCTCCCAGAAGCGGATCGCGAGGCCCTTTCACCGCCTGCTCGACGCGTTCCAAGGCACTGACTGTTTCACGGTTGACCAGCACCACGGGCGCCTTCAGGTCTGAGCCGTCAGGGAGCGTGAGGCGCGCATTCGTCACCGAAAAGAAGTGGGAGAACAACGGCGAACTGGCATACAGCGCGCCCTTCTGGGTGGCGGCTCCGGGCGACAGGTGAGCGGTGCCTTCGATGACGTAGGGCGGCGCGAAGGCCACCAGCGGCACCTGGCTCGTGGGGGAGCGGCCCACCGTGGCCGCGGACAAGACGCGCTGCCGCGCCTGCTCGGGCGTCTCCCAGGGAATGGCCGCCACGATCGACTTCTTTTCGATCGCCAGGGCGTGCGTCCGCCGGGGCGGGCCAATCTGCAGTTTCACGGCCGCATCCTCCAGCAGGAGCGCTGCTTCCTGGCCGTTCAAGACCTCCAGTAGCCGCCTTCGCTCGCCGAGTCCACGGCACAGGCCTTTGATCCTCCCACCGATGAGGAGGACCTCCACTAGTAGCGGCGGCTCCGGGTGCTCGCTCATCCCCCACCAACGATAGATTTCGGCGTTTGCCCGGCCGCCTTGATAGGTAAAAGCCTTATGCCAGAAGCAAGGACGAGAGGTCGCTCTTGTGGCCCAGAATGTCAGCCCAGAGGTCGCCCTGCGCCGCCACGCGCTCGGGTACGGTGACGAGGTTGAACGCCGTCGGGTCGATCCTGGGCAGCTCGGACCAGGCGATTGGGGTGGAGACTCCGGCCCAGTGGGTAGGCCGGGGGGAGTACTGGGCGGCCAGGGTCTTGCCGCGGGTGTTCTGGTTGGCGTCGAAGAAGACCTTGCCGCGGCGCTTGCTCGTGTCCCACTCCATGGTTACGTCCTTCGGCCGCATCTGAATCAGGAAACGGCCGAGCGTCTGGGTCGCCGCGCGCAGGGAGTCGTAATCATACTGCCGGAGCACCGGCACGTAGACGTGCAGTCCGGTCTTGCCGCTGGTCTTGATGAAGGACGAAAGCCGAAGCTGGTCCAGAAGCTCCTTCAGGCTTAGGGCCACCTCTACCGTTTTCTCCCAGCCTCGCTGGTTATACTCCGGCTCCTCCCCTTTGGCTTCCTTGCCGGAGTAGATGTAGGGGTCCAAGTCGAACACCATGAAGTCCGGGTAATTCAGCGCCGATTCCTCCAGCGCCCGCTCCGACGAGGAGAAGTCCCGGCCCCGGCCGCTGGCGTCCGGCTCCGGCTCCGTGCGGGACATCCAGGCATGCAACTCCAGATCCGCGAGCTGGCCGAGCCAGATGAGCGTCGGCAGGTTATTGCAGAGGATGTAGGCGCTTGCCCCTCGGCCCGTCTCCGACCAGATATCGACGGTCTCGACGAAATCCGGCAACGGCTGCTCGTAGTGCTTCTGATAAAAGGGCTTGTGTTCGATGCCGTTGGGGTAGCGCGTAAGGGTCAACGGCCGGTCCTTCAAGTGAGGCAAAAGGACGGGCGAGAGCTTGACGTAATAGCGAATGAGGTCGCGTTTGCTGAGGGCGGGTCGGTCTCCGTGGGGCGGCCAGAAGGGCTTGTCCAGGTTTGTCAGCTTGATTGCCTGACCGGCGACATGGAGCGTGAAATTGGCCTTCGGGTTCTCCAGCTGCTGGAGGGCGTCGCCGACTTCGTCGCTTGGCCCGTTTGCGGGTCGTCCGCCGCCGGCCGCGGTGGTGACCAGGCCATTTCCCTTCAGAAGCGCTTCGGCCTCACGGGGCGTCTCTCGCGTCACCTGGCGCGGGTCGACATCGTTGCGCACGCCCTGGAACACCGGCGCTCGCAGGCGCCCGTCGTGCGTCCATTCCGCGTACCTGACCTCGACCACGATTTCCGGCCGCACGAACGTGATCTGGCCTTCCGTCTGGTCCGCGAAGGGCGACGCGTCCGTTCGGAGAGCGTCCAGGCGCTCGCGCAAAACGCGGAGCTCGCGTTCGCTGAAGCCGCTGCCAACGTTGCCGGCGTAACGCAGCCTGCCTTCGGCGTCGTAGTAGCCGAGGGCAAGCGCGCCGAAGGTCACTCGGCGGGCGCCTTCGCCGGGCGTGTAGCCGCCGACGACGAACTCTTGCTCGCGGACAGTCTTGATTTTCAGCCAGGTGCGCGCCCGCACGCCGGACTCGTAGCGGGTGTCGGCGCGTTTGGCGATAACGCCTTCGAATCCCAGGGCTTCGGCGGCCTCCGCCACGTCCGCGCCGCTGCCGGGCATCGCGCTCACGAGCCGCAGGCGGTCGCTGGTTTGGAGACGCGTTGCCAGGAGTTCCTTGCGCTCGCGAAGGGGCACGTTGCGAAGGTCGTACCCGTCCAGATAGAGGATATCGAAGACGAAGAAGACGGCCGGCTGTTCGGCGTCGAGACGGGCGAAGTCGACGCCGCGGGTGAGGTTAATGCGGCCTTGCAGGAGCTGAAAGCGCGGCACGCCGTGTTCGTCGAGGGCGCAGACTTCCCCGTCGAGGACCATGGAATCCGCTGCCTGGCTAGCGATGGCGGCGGTTATCGCCGGGTACTGCTTGGTGATGTCGACGCCGCGCCGGCTGCGCAGTTCGACGTTTCCACCGCGTTTGTAGGCCAGGACGCGGACGCCATCCAGCTTGGGCTCCCAGAGCCAGCCCGGCGCGTCGAAGGGCGCCTCGACGAGGCTGGCCAGCATTGGGCGCTCCTTGCGCGGATCCGGAAAGCCCGCCTTGCGCGCTTGGGCGTGCACGGCGTGCGCTGAGGTCGATGCGCCCGGCAGGCGGCCCTCCTTCAGGTCCGCGATCGTCAGTCCGGAGCGCACGGAGCGGTCTTCGAGCGTGAGGTCGCGTTCGGAGACGAACTCGTCGCGGTGTTTGATCAAGAGCCAGCTGTTGGGTGCGTACTTCGTCTTGACGAGTGTGAACGACCCTTTCAGCTTCTTGCCCTGGAGGGTGAACGAGAGCTTGCCGCGTTCCAGCCCCTCCAGCATGCGACGGGAGCCCTCTTCCTTGTCGTCCCAGGAATAGACGCCGCCTTCGTCCGGGGTGTAGATGCCTTCGTCCCAGATGATCACCTGGCCGGCGCCATACTCCCCTTTGGGGATGACGCCCTCGAAGTTGCGATATTCGTAGGGGTGGTCTTCGGTCATGACGGCCATGCGCTTGACTTTCGGGTCGAGCGAGGGGCCGTTGGGCAGCGGCCAGGACTTGAGGACGCCGTCCACTTCCAGGCGAAAGTCCCAGTGCATGCGACGGGCGGCGTGCTGCTGGACGACGAAGACCAGGTTGCGTTCGGCGGCGTCCGCTTCGCCTGGCGGCGGCTCCGGGGTTTTGGCGAAGTCGCGCTTGCGCCGGTATTCCTCGAGCTTCGGCACGGATCGATCGTAAGGCGGCGCCTTCAAGGCTGTAAACGAAAGGACAGCCGGACCTGCGGCGCGTCCCGCTTACACCAAGGCCGGATACGTAACCGAATCGCCCTCGACACGGGCGGCCGGCGATAGCTCGTGGGGTTTGGCCCTGCCGCCCACGAGGTGCCGAACGTCGACGCCGCGGGCGACGAGAGCATCGGCGATGAGGGAGCGGTGGCATCGCCACGGCACGGCCTCGGCGCACATGATCGCCGTCGGCGCTCTAGCGGCGACCTCTATCAGGTCGCTGAGGGCGGCGTCGAACTCAGGGGTCGCCATGTAGTCAGCGAAGCCGCGGAACCCGGGATCGCGCAGGGCCGTGTTGGGCGAGTCCGGAGCCGCCGTCCGCCGCCCTCCCAAGGCGGGCATGTGACCGTAGCGGATGCCCACCTGCTCCAGGGCCGCGGAGAGGCGTTCCCGCTTGAATTGAGGATTTCGGCGCGAAGCGGGAAAACGGCGGACGTCGACGAGCTGCCGGATGCCGGCCTCCGTGAGCGTGCCGATGAAGACTTCAGCAGGGACGTTGGAGTGACCGACCGTCCAGATGATCGCCGCCATGCCCTCAGGGTAACCCAGGCGACAGCACCGCCGCTCCGCCCCGCGCTTGGCTGGTTGTCGCCGTCTTGCTAGACGGACCGCAGGTCCTTGGCGCGGAGCATGAACAGCATCGCCATGACGCAGACGAGCAAACCGAGGATCATGACCGCCGTCGGAGCGCTGGTGGCGTCGGCGAGGGCGCCGCCGAGGAGACCGCCGAGCGGCATCATTCCCTGGCTGAGCATGTAAATGCCCATCACGCGTCCCCGCAGCTGGTCAGGCACGATCAGCTGGAGGATTGTCTGGTTGGTCGTGAGGTAGACCATCTGCGCGGCGCCGGTGATGGCCAGGAAGAAGAGCGAAAGCTGAAACGAACGCGAGAGCGAAAATGCCACCAAGCTTGCGCCGAGAAGGAGGATGGCGCTGAGCATGAGCATGCCGCGCCGTTCGACGTTGCTGAGGGTGGCTAGCGTCAGGGTGCCGAGGACGGCTCCCACGCCCACGGCCGAGCCCATGATGCCGTAGCCGCTCTCCCCGCGGCCGAGGACCTCGGAGGCGAAGATCGGCATCAGGGCCATGTACGGAAACGCCAGGATGGTGGGGACGAAGGCCAGGGTCAGCTGGCTGCGCAGCGTCTTGTGCGTCCAGACGTACTTCATTCCTTCCGTCAGGTTCTCGCTGATGGAAACGGTGTTGGCCCGCTCCATGGGAGGAACGGTCATGCGCATGACCATCAGGAAGACGCACGCGTAGGCCAGCGTCTGGAGGCTGAAGTTCTCCGCGCCGCCGAGGTTGGCCAGGATTACGCCGGCGAGCGCGGGGCCGAGGATGCGCGTGATGTTGAAGCCTGCCGAGTTCAAAGCGAGAGCGTTCATGAGATCCCGCTTCGGCACCAAGTTCGGGACGATCGATTGCCGCACGGGGTTGTTGAACGCCCAGACTACGCCCGTGATGAGCGTGAAGGCGAACAGGTGCCATAGCTCCAGGACGCCGGCGAAGAGAATCGCCGCCATGGCGGCAGAAGCGACGAACGCGAGCACCTGCGTGGACTGCAGCAGCAGTTTGCGGTCGACGCGATCGGCGGCGACGCCGCCCACGGGCGCCAGGAGGAGCAGGGGCAGGGCGCGAAACCCGTTCACCGCGCCGAGGAGGAACGCCGACTTCGTGAGCTCGAAGACGAGCCAGCCGACCGTGATCTGATGGAACCACTGCCCGGCGCTGGTGAACAGGGTGCTGATCCAGAGGAGCCGGTAGTCCTTGTGCCTCAGTGAGCGGAAAGTGCCGCCGCGGCTCTCTTCGAGCGCCGTTCGCTCCAGCGTGTCCCCGCCCACAACCGCCGCGCCGCCATCGATTACTCCGTCACGCAGCGTTGCCTCGGTCACAAAGTCTCCATCTCACGTCCAGGTCAGGTAATGGTAGAAGGTTACCAGACATGTTCGCTTCAGTCGAAACTTCGTTTGCGCTTCGTTTCCAGCAGCGGCGCTTGCGGGCGTTCGGTAGTATGGAGGTAGTCACTTGACGGCCCGTTACGGCGTAAAACCTGGTGGCAGGAGAAGCGATATGACCGCCGAACCACTAGTACTCGCTGTGGACGACGAACCAGGCATCCTGCGCCTCATCCGCCTCGAACTCACGGAGCAGGGTTTCAGGGTCATTGGCGCTACGGACGGCGAGGAAGCGCTTCGCCTCTTCGAACAGCAGCGTCCGGACGTAGTGGTCCTCGACATCATGATGCCGGACATGAGCGGCTTGGAGGTGATGCGCCGCCTGCGCGAGCGGGCCAACACGCCCGTCATCCTCCTCACCGGCCGTGACCGGGACGAGGACAAGGTCCGCGGCCTCGAACTGGGCGCTGACGACTACCTGGTCAAGCCTTTCAACCCGCAGGAGCTGACCGCCCGCGTGCGAGCAGTGCTCAGGCGCGCCGTGCGGGCAGAAACGATCTCCGACAGCCTCATCAAAGTCCGCGACGTCGAAATCGACCTTGACAGGCGTCTCGTGAAAAAGGCCGGCGAAACCGTCTCCCTCACGAGGACGGAGTGGATGCTGCTCCAGCATCTCGCCAGCAACGCCGGCCGCGTGATGCTCAATACGGAACTGCTCAGCAAGGTCTGGGGTCCCGAGTACGTGGACGACCTCCAGTACCTGCGGGTGTGGATCTCGCGCCTGCGCAGCAAGCTGGAGGACGATCACACGCATCCGACGCTGATCAAAACACTGCAAGGCATCGGCTACCTGCTGGACGTGGACGGAAGCCTCAACGAGGAGCGCGAGAAGGAAGAGAAGGCCTAGCGCCGGAGGACGCAAATCGTCCTGCCCTGGCGGCTGTGGCCGCTCCACAACCCCGCCGCCGGGACATTCGTGCCGGGTTCCCAATGACCGCCGCCAGATGCGGCGGGAGAATGACGCAGACCCAGC
>DATMBD010000383.1:0-3235 GCA_035559355.1 Dehalococcoidia bacterium | reverse complement strand
AACGCACCGGATCGCCTCAAGCTTTTGGACCGCAATAGGCGCTACGATCGACATGGACGGGACCTCCTTCGGACTAATGAGTTGTTGGTTAACTCACCTTATCCGAAGGTCCCGTCTTACACACTCAATGGATCACTTCTCTCTAACGCCCCGGCCAATCGGCCCGCGCTACTGCAGCAGCTGCACCGCCCTGCGCAGACGCAGTACGCACCGCTCCTTGCCCAGGACCGCCATCGATTCCGTCAGCGGCGGCGAGACGGACCGCCCCGTGACCGCGACGCGGATCAGCATCGCGAGGTCGCCGAACTTCACGCCGAGGCGGCCGGCCAGCGCCCGGTAGGCCTCCAGCAGAGCCTCGCTCGTCCAATCGGCGAGCCCCTCCGAGAGCACCAGAGCCTCCGAAAGCAGCAGCGCTGCCCGCGCTCTGTCGTCTCGAAACGGCTTGCCGAGCAATTCGTCGACCTCGGGCTCGACGCCGTCGGGCAGGTAGAAGAAGTCCATCATCTCTCGCGCCTTGCTCAGGAGCTTTACACGCTCTTTGACCAGCGGCACGATGCGTAGCGTGAAATCGAACGACAGCGGCCGGGCGACGCTCGCGGGCAGGCCGCCATCTTCCTCCGGCTTCTCCAGCCAAGCGATGACGCGCCGCGCGAACTCCTCGTCGGAGAGCGCGCGCATGTACTCGCCGTTCATCCAGTCGAGCTTCTCGCCGTTGAAGACAGCCGGGCTCCTGAGCAGCCGGTCGAGGCTGAAATGGCGCACGAAGTCCTCGCGGGAGATGATCTCGGTACGGTCGTCCAGCGACCAGCCGAGGAGCGCCAGGTAGTTGAACACGGCCTCAGGGAGGTAGCCTTCGTCGCGATATTCGAGGGCGGACTTCGCCCCGTGGCGTTTCGAGAGCTTGGAGCGGTCCGGCCCCAGGATCGAAGGCGTGTGGATCAGCACGGGCAGCTCGTAGCCAAGGGCTTCGAACACCAGCTTGTGCAGCGGCGCGGACGGCAGCCACTCCTCGCCGCGGATCACGTGGCTGATCTCCATCTCATGGTCATCGACCGGCATCGCCAAGTGGTAGGTCGGGTAGCCGTCCGACTTCAGCAGCACGGCGTCGTCGATGCGGGCGTTTTCGAAGCGGACGTCGCCGCGGAGGAGGTCCGGCACCACCGTCTCGCCCTCGTCCGGGGCGTCGAAGCGGACGACGTATGACTCGGAGCCGGAGCGCCGTCTCGCCTCCGCTTGGCCTTCCGGCGTCTTGCAAAGGCCATCGTAGCCCGGCGGTTGCTTCAGCTCCCGCTGGCGGTTGCGCATCTCGTCCAGCCGCTCAGGCGAGCAATAGCAGCGGAAGGCATGACCGGATGCGAGCAGCCGCTCCGCGGCGGCGTGGTAGAGGTCCAGCCGCTGCGATTGGAAGTAGGGCGCGTGCGGCCCGCCGACTTCCGGCCCTTCGTCCCAGTCGAGGCCGAGCCAGCGCAACGACTCGAGGATGTACTCGAGCGAGCCGGGGACGTAGCGGTTCCGGTCCGTGTCCTCGATGCGAAGGATGAAGGCGCCGCCGGTGCTCCGCGCCAGCAGCCAGTCAAAGATCGCCGTCCTCAGGATGCCGACATGGGGCATGCCGGTGGGGCTGGGGGCCATTCGCGTGCGAACGGGGCGGTTGCTCATGAGCGCATGTTAGCAAGCCCGTCCCAATGCGCGACCCGCATGCCGGAACCACGGCTGAGAGGAGAATCGAGCCGCGGCGACGGTCATGAGCGCCTCCACTGCCAGGAGTCCCCCTACGCCCCGAAGCGCACGGGCGTGCAACGCCAGGCAGAGATCAGAATTGACGGGCCCCTCAAGAGTCGCTGATCGGCCTCAAGGCGTCCAGCACCGACTGCAAGTCCTCAGGCAACGGCGCTTCGAAGCTCAGCTCGCGGCCGTCGACTGGATGCGCCAAGACGACGCGCCACGCGTGCAGGAACTGCCGCCCCACCAGCTTGGACGGCCGCCCGTAGACGCGGTCGCCCACCACCGGATGGCCCAGCGACGCCATGTGTACGCGGATCTGATGCGTCCTGCCGGTTATCGGCGAGGCCTCCACGTAGGTGCAGACGTCTCGCCCATCGCCGGTGCAGGCAAGGTAAGCCCGCACGCGGTACGCCGTCTGCGCCCCGCGGCCGCCCGCCGCCCGCACCATCATCCGCTTGCGGTTGTTGGGGTCGCGCGCGATCGGAGCGTCGATCAGCGCCTCCGTGGGCTCCAGCCGCCCCTCTACCAGCGCCAGGTAGGTCTTCTTGATGCGTCGTTCTGCCAGCTGCCGGGTCAGCCCTTGGTGCGCCTTCTCCGTCTTCGCGACGAGGATCAACCCGGACGTGTCCTTGTCCAGCCGATGGACGATGCCCGGCCGCTGCACGCCGCCGATGCCCGGCAAATCCGGGCAGTGCGCCAGCAAGGCGTTCACCAGCGTCCGGCCGGCATGCCCCGGGCCGGGATGCACCGCCATCCCCGCCGGCTTGTCGACCACGAGCATGTCTGCGTCCTCATAGACGATGCGCAACGGCAACGCCTCCGGCTGCGGCTCCGCCGGCTCCGGCGCCGGTACGAACACATGGAGGCGCTCCCCGCCCATCAACCGCTCGCCCGCCTTGGCGACGACGCGGCCCTCGCAGCGGACGAGGCCGGAGTCGATCAGGCGGCGCGCCTGGGCGCGGGAGATGGCGCAGAGGCGGGCGACGGCGACGTCCACGCGTTCGCCGGGAATATCCGCCGTGGCCTCGATGCTTCGTTCAGACGTCGTGGGTGTCTGGCTCCCGCTGGCGGCGCTCGGTCACGAAAAAGAAGAGCAGGATCACGCCCAGCCCGATGACGATGGACGAATCAGCCACGTTGAACTCTGGGTACCGCGGGAAGTCGATGAAGTCCGTCACTTCGCCGAAGCGCAGGCGGTCGAGGAGATTGCCTGCCGCGCCGCCTAGCTGCAGCGCCAGCGCCAGGCGCAACAGCCCGTGCTCCAGCGGCGGGAACGCGTAGTAAAAGACGATCGCACCGATGGCGATCACGGCCGTGACCGTAAGGAAGAGGCCCTGATCCTGGAGGATGCCGAAGGCAGCGCCGGTGTTGGTCACATGCGTGATCTTGACCAGCCAATCCTCGGACGGCCACGACTCGCCCAAGGCGAGTTCGTTGCGAACGATGGCTTTGGTCGCCTGGTCGAACGCGAACACGATCGCGGCGATCGAAAAAAACGGCAGGTCGCGGA
>DATMBD010000382.1:0-2367 GCA_035559355.1 Dehalococcoidia bacterium | reverse complement strand
TGGCTACGTAGCCGTAGTTGCGGCGAATGGTGGCCTGCTCCATCTCCGACGGCAGCTCGCCCCGGCTGGCGCGGTCGAGCGTCTCTCTCGGCGTCGTGCGCACGATCAGCCGGGCAGCGTCGACCTCGGCGGACGACTCGGCGATGCGTAGCTGAAGAGCGACAGAGTCGGCTGTTCTGCCCGGGCCGCTCTCGCCTCTGAAGCGGGCCGTAAATTCGTCGATCGCGCCTTGGGCCATGCCCACGAGCGGGGAGCACAGCGTGAACGGCATCAGGCTCATCGCTGGCAGCCGGTAGCTCGGCCGGCCGTGCAGTTCGAAGCCGGGGCTGCGCATGTCCGGGCTCATGACGGCGGCCACCCTGTGGGCCGGCACGAACGCGTCCTTGACCTCGATGTCCTTGCTGCCGGTACCGCGCAGCCCCGAAACGAACCACGTATCGACGATCTCGTAGTCCGCACGCGGCAGCAGCACCATGCGCGGGCCTTGCGGACCGATGGCGCCGAGCATCACCCAGGTGGCCGCGTCGCTGCCGCTGGAAAAACCCCACCGCCCGCGCAACCGATACCCGCCATCCACGGCCTCCAGCCGGCCCATGGTCGCGAAGGAGCTCGAGCTCAGCACGTCCGGCCCTTCGGCGAAGTACTCTTCCTGCGCCTCCTCCGGCCAGTGGCCGATGAGCCAGTTGTGGCTGGACCAGACCGAATAACACCAAGCCGTCGACCCGCAGGCCCGGCCCAGCTCCATGGCGACCTCGAAGTAGAGATCCATGTCGTGGCCGTAGCCGCCAAATCGGGCCGGGTTGGCAACGCGCAAGAGTCCGGCTGCCCTGAGGTCGTCGATCGTCGCCTCCGGGATCTGGCGGAGCGCTTCCGTCTCGGCTGCCCGTTCGCGGATCCGGGGGATGAGGGCGGACGCCCGACGCAGCACCTCCTCCCGGCTGAGGACCTCTTCTCCAATTGCCATGCGCTCCCTCCGGCGTACGGGCCTTGATTACAGGAGTATAGTTGCCGCCAGCGCATCTACAAAATCGATTGTTGAAATGCCTAGTATGTTAGCCACGAATGAAGGAGGCGGCAGATGAATCTCTCCCAGGTGGACCTCAACCTCCTCGTCGCGCTGGAGGCGATCCTCACCGAAAAGCACCTGACGCGCGCCGGCGAGCGGCTGGGGCTGAGCCAGCCGACCATGAGCCACACGTTGGCGAGGCTGCGGCGCATGTTCGACGACGAGCTGCTCGTGCGCGTGGGCCGCGAATACTACCTGACGCCGTTGGCCGCCGACCTTGTGGGTCCGCTGCGAGACATCCTCAAGAACATCGAGCAGACGATCGAACGCCGGCCCGTGTTCGACCCGCAGAAGGACGAGCGCTCGTTTATCATCTCGGCTTCCGACTACGCCACGTACCTGGTGTTGCAACCGGCGATCGAGGTTATCGAGAGCCAGGCGCCCGGCGTATCGATCCAAATCCGTCCCCTCAGCCGGCAGGCCACGGACGATCTCATAGCCGGCGATATTGACCTCGTCATCTGGCCTACGGCGCTGGGGCCGGACCTGCCTCACGAGGTGCTTTTCAAGGACCGCTGGGTAGCCGTCGCCTGGTCCGGGCATCCGGACGTGGGCGAGTCGCTCTCCATGGAGGAGTATCTGCGGCAACCGCACGTCGTCTACGGCACGGGCCTACAGGACATCAGCGGACTCGCCGACCAGGCCGTGTACTCCGTGCATCCCGAGGCGCGAATCACGGTGACGACGAGCAGCTTCTTCCTGATGCCGTTTCTCCTCGGACGCAGCCGCCTGATCGCGCTCCAGCACGAGCGGCTGGCGCGACGCCTGGCGAGCATGGCCGACATCAAGGTCCTGACGCTCCTGTTCGACACCCCCTCCATCGAAGAGGCGATGTACTGGCACCCGCGCGTCACCGCCGACCCCGCCCACCGCTGGCTGCGAAGCGTCCTCAAGGAGAGCGCCGCCGCCTTGGCCTGACATGCACGATGCGCATGGTTAGCATCACTACAATCAATTTTCCAAATCGATTCCGGCTGCGTAGACTTTCGCCAGACCACTCAACAGGGGTGCAGCCATGGCGAAAGACTACTGGGCCCGCGTGCTCGACAGGCGGCTGACGAGGCGCCGAGCGCTAGCGGCCGCGGGCGTTGGCATTGCCGGCGCGGCGCTCATGGCCGCCTGCGGCGGCGACGGCGAAGGCGGCGAAGACGTAGCCCGCCTTGTCGGCAAGCCCGTCGACGAGACGAAGTCAGCGAAGCGGGGCGGCGTCTACAAGGCGCGCAACACCTTCGAGCCCAGCACGCTCGATCCCCATCTCTTCCCGAACAACTTCCACGTCGCCGCAACCTACAGCAATCTCT
>DATMBD010000381.1:0-2817 GCA_035559355.1 Dehalococcoidia bacterium | reverse complement strand
GAGGAGCTCAACATCCTGGACCTCCAGACGCGCATGGCCCAGACGGACAAGGCCGACATCCGCCTCGTCTATCAGCACTTGCTCAAGATCGCCAGCGTCAACCTCTGGAGCTTCTCTCGCGCCATCGAGCGTTTCGGCGGCGCCTCATACGAGCCTCGCTATCTCACGCCCCTTGCTTTTTCGGAGCTTATGGCCAGCGCCGGCCAACCGGGCGAAGGCTCCCGGGTCCTGCGTCCCCGCGAACGCGACTGCGGCAAGCAATACCTGGATACGATTTCCCGGCACTGGCCTTCCTCGGGAACGAGCCCGCAAGCGCTTCGCAGCCGGCGCTGTACGACGGAGGTGGATGTCTTCGCGCAGCCGGTCACGGCGGTCCACCTCAGCCAGGGTCCGGTGGAGCTCAAGATTTACGCGGCCGGCCCAGCCCAATTTCCCGCCGGCGTCGACTCCAACAGCCCTGCCTTCTGGCGGGACGGCTTCCTCCACGTGATCAACTCAGACCCGGCGGGCGCGCACTTGAGCCGCGGAGAAAACGCCGACTCCCTCGCGGACCCGGTTCCGGTGGAGCTTCCGGTCCCGCAACGGCCCGGCAAAGTGTGGATGGAGGCCGTCTGGCTGGACCCGGAATCGGACCTGCTATACGGCTGGTATCACTTCGAGCCCGCCGACCTCTCATGCCCCGAGCGCACTGCTCCGATCATCGGCGCGGCCGTCTCGAAGGACGGCGGCCTGACGTGGGAGGACCGCGGCTTCGTGCTGGAGAACGGCTACCCCGAGGACTGCAGCTATCAGATCGACTGGTTCGTAGGCGGCAACGGCGACTTCAGCGTCGTCTTCGACCGCGAAAGCGGCTATTTCTATTTCCTCTTCTCGAACTACATCGGCGCTCCGGAGGAGATGGGTGTCGGCGTAGCACGGAGCGCGTTCGAGGACCGCGGCCAACCGGGGACGGTCTGGAAGTACTACAGGGGCGCCTGGGACGAGCCCGGCCTGGGCGGGCGGGCCACGGCCGTATTCCGCAGCCCCACGGGTTGGCAGGGGCCGAACATCGACGCCTTCTGGGGTCCGAGCGTGCATTGGAACGAATACCTGGGCACTTACGTCGTCCTCCTCAATCGGGCCAAGGACGCGAATTGGGGCCAGGACGGCATCTACATCGCCTTCAGCCGCGACTTGGTCAATTGGACGGAGCCCGAGAAGATCTTCGAGGCCAACGACTGGTACCCGCAGGTAATCGGCCTCGGCCAAGCAGGGACGGACTCTCTCGCGGGGCGCTTCCTGCGCGTCTACGTCGGCGGGCTGTCTACTTTCGTCCTGGAGTTCGCGCGCGTACCCAGCTAAGGGCGAAGGGCTCAGTCGCGGCCGCCCCGCAGCTTGACGCGTTCCACCAGCGCCCAGGCGGCGGGGAGGGCCATGGCTGCCGCGAGCAGCTTCATGAGGTCGCCGACGATGAACGGATACAGCCCGCCCTTCAGCGTCTTGTCGAGCGTGTCGCTGCCGGCGATGAGCTCGCCGAGCGGCTGGGCGGCGCCGGGCGGCGTCCAGTCGGTCGAGATCAGGTAGGCGAGCCAGAGGACGCCCGGCACGTAGAGGACGATGTTTCCCAGGAGCATGGCGGCGTGCACCCACGGGCCGCGGTCCCAGCGTCGCTCCGCCAGCCAGCCGACAAGCGCCGCCGCGAGCACGAAACCGACAATGTACCCTCCGCTCGATATTTCCCAGATCGGCCCTTCGTTGCCGCGCCAGGGCAGAATGAAGTGCAAGTCCCACGTCCCGGACGTGGCCGAGCTTCCCGGTGTGAACACGGGCACGCCCAGGATGCCCAGGAGCATGTACAGCATCATGGAGGCTGCGCCGCGCCAGGCGCCCAGGGCGCCGCCAGCGACGAGCACGCCAAACGTCTGGCCCGTGATTGGCACCGTGGTCCAGGGCAGCCTTACCTGGATTTGCGCTGCCAGAGCCACCAGCCCCGCAAATCCAAAGAGCAAGAGCGCTTCCCGCGCCCATACAGCCGCACGCCCCCGCCCTTCCAATCTGGGGAAGATTGCTTCGGCCAAGGTCCTCGATGCCGTGTATTGCACGCGTCGCCTCCTTCGGGCCATACCATGGCCCCGCCTATTCTAGACATGGCCCCTCGCCCCGATCGATCGGTCCGCGGTCTCGAAGGCCAGGGCGATTTTTAGACCTTCAGGGCGTCACCAGAAATGCTGCGACCATCCCGTTTTGGTAATGGCTCACCGGCTGCGCGTCCGGCGGCCGTTCGAGCAGGTTGCAAATCAGCAGGTACTTCCCCGGCGAAAGATCCAGTTCCAGGACCCGCGATTCGCCGGCGCCGAACGCCTCCACCTCGCCCGCGACGTTCACCATGGACTCCGTAACGCGGAACTCAGATACAGGCAGCAAGTCCGGCGGCAAGTCGCTCTTGACAACGACCATCTCGTGCGGGCGCGTGCCGGCGTTCTCCACCTGGAACCGTACACGGCCCGCTTTCGTCTCGGCAGGAGAAGCCTGGACGCTCCATTCTCGGAGCGAGACGGAAACCCTGCGCGGGCCGCCGCCTCCGCAGGCGCCGGCCAGGGCGGCGGCCGCCAGAACGGTGGCGAGCAGCCAGGGAGGCGGCCGTCCCGTGCATTTCCCCACCTCCCTAAGCTACATTCGCCCGGCTTTAGGAGCGAGGGCGTGTACTCGTTCAGGGGATGCTGGGCACCACCTCCTTTCCAGGGCGCTGTGAGCGCCATTGCGTGATGTACTCCAGGGGCGTCAGGTAGGCGAGGGACTGGTGAGGCCTGACGGTGTTGTAGATGATCTCCCACTTGA
>DATMBD010000380.1:0-4161 GCA_035559355.1 Dehalococcoidia bacterium | reverse complement strand
GGACTTCCAAACCTCCACTACCCTGACTGGCCAGTTCGACGGCATTGGCGCGACCGTGTCTCAGCAAAACAACGAAATCGTCATCGTGGCGCCGATCAAGGGTACCCCGGCTGAGAAGGCGGGCCTGAAATCCGGCGACGTAATCCTCGAGGTTGATGGCGAATCGACGAAGGGCTGGTCCGTGGAGAAGGCCGTTCTCCGCATCCGGGGCCCGCGCGGCACCCAGGTTACGATCAAAGTCCGGCACGCGGACAACACGGAGGAGGTGTACACGCTCACGCGCGCCACCGTGCAGGTAGACAGCGTGCAGACGACACCCCCAGGCGGGGTCCTCAGGACCTCCTCCGGCCAGCAGGTCAACAACCTTGGCTACATCCAGATCCTGGAGTTCTCGCGGCGGACGGCGCAGGAGATCGAGACTGCGGTCCGTCAGATGTTGCAGCAAGGCATCCGGGGCTTAATCATCGACGTCCGGTACAACGGCGGCGGTCTCCTCGACACCACGGTCAGCACCGCCGACCTCTTTCTCGACAGCGGCACCATCCTGATCGAGCGGGACGCCAACGGGAAAGAAACGTCGTTCGTGGCCAAGCAGGGCCAGGTGGCGCCCAACATCCCGATCGTCATTCTCCAGAACCGCTTCAGCGCCAGCGCTTCTGAGGTGCTGGCGGCCGCGCTGCAGGAAAACGGCCGCGCAACCCTCGTGGGCGAGAAGAGCTTCGGCAAAGGCACCGTCAACAGCCCTCGCCAGCTAAGCGACGGCGGCGCCCTCTACGTCACCATCGCCGAGTGGCTCACGCCAAGCGGGACGCTGATCAACAACGTCGGTATCCGGCCGGATATCGAGGTGCTACCCACGGACGACGACATCGACCAGCGTCGCGACCCTCAGCTGTACCGGGCCGTGGACGTGCTCCTCGGGCAGGCGCGCGGGCCCTAGGCCTGCCGGCCCAGCAGATCTCGTGGCCAAAGCGTCTTTTCGGAGCGGTAGCGATACCGGCGCGAAGGACATCGCCGTCAACCGCCGTGCCTACCACGATTACGACATCCTCGAGAAGGTCGAAGCCGGCATTGCCCTCACGGGCAGCGAAATCAAGTCGGTGCGCCAGGGCAAGGTCAGCCTCCAGGAGGCGTACGCGCGCCCGGAGCGCGGCGAGATCTGGCTGATCGGCGCCCACATCGCCGAATACGACGCCGCGGCCCACTTCGGCCACGAGCCGCGCCGTCCGAGGCGGCTGTTGCTCCATCGCTCCCAGGTGCGCGAGCTTGCTCGGCAGGTGGAGCAGCGCGGCCTCACCCTCGTCCCGCTGCGCCTGTACCTGAACAAGCGTGGCTTGGCGAAGGTCGAGCTGGCTGTCGCCCGGGGCCGCCGCCAGTACGACAAGCGCCAGGGGATAGCCCGGCGAGAGGCAGCGCGCGAAATGGAGCGCGCGCTTCGACGGACGACGCGCTAGCAGCCCTGCGGGAACCCCCGGGGTCCCCGGCATGTCGGGAACGTGTTCGTTATGTCGAGTATTGCCCGTCTCTCTCTGTCAGACGGCCGGCCGAACGCGCAGCCGCGCTGGCGCCTCCGGCTTGCCGGCGAAGGCCAAGGCTGTCGCCGCGGCCAGGTACCCGCAGGTGAACGGCACGAAGGCCGCAATGTAGCTGCCCGTCAGGTCATAGGCGGCGCCGGCGACCAATGGGCCGATGGCGTTGAGCCCCAGCTGCGCCGGCGTGGCGGCGCCGCGGATTGCCCCCAACGCTTGGCGGCCGAAGTAGTCCGCGAATACGACCTGGCTGCTGGCCACCATGAGGCCGAAGGCGGTCCCGTACACCGCCGCAAACGCCAGGGCAAAGCCGATGCCCTCCACGTTCATGAGCAGAACCATCCCGGTTGCCGAGCCGAGCAGGCCTACGCACAACGTCCAACGAGCGCCGATCTTCCCGTCCAACACGCCTTCCAGGAGCCCGCCGGCCGCGGCGAACACGGCCAGCAGGCTCAGCACCATGGCTGCCGTCTCCGGCGCCAGGCCTCGGTCCACCATGTGGGGAATCTGGTGGAGGTTGATCGCCCCGCCCGCCCAGGACTGCAGGCTCACCGCCAGCGTCACCAGCCAGAACGCGCGCGTGCGCACGGCCTCGCGCCGGGTCCAGTTGACCTCTGCGGCCGCCACAGCCCGGGCCCCCGCTTCCGTTCTTGGGACGCCTCCGTCGGGGGCCAGGCCGAACGCCTCCGGGCGCGAATGCAGCCAGCGAGCCGCCGGCAGGATGCCAAGGACAACGACGATCCCCGCCAAAGCGAGCGCAGCCGTGCGCCAGCCGGAAGCGTCGATGATCAGCTGGACGCTCAAGGGCAGGACTGCGAAGCCAATGCGCGAGCCAAGCGACATGACTCCAACCGCGAAGCCGCGGCGACGGATGAACCACTTGCTCACGGTCACGCCGGCGGCCAGGCTCATGAGGCCGGACGCCGTGCCCCTGCCCAAGGCATAGATGACGAAGAACTGCCATTCCGTCTCCATCTGGGACAACAGCGCTAGACCCAAAGCGATGAATGCCGCCCCTCCGACCACGAAGGGCTTGCCGCCGAAGCGATCGATCAAGGGTCCGAAGAAGGGCGCGAACGCCGCCCCCACGAGCGACCCCAACGTGACGCCGGCCGAGATCTCGGTGCGGCTCCAGCCGAATTCGCGTTCGAACTCCGGGATGAAGACGCCCAGGACCGGGTTGTAGAAGGCTACCTCGGTGAAGGCGGAGAGGGCCGCCACCGCGACGACCGTCCACCCAAGGTAAAAACGCGGCCGTGACGGTGGGGAGAGCATGCAGCCAGATCTTAGGCATGGCTCTCGCCTGCCGCCATGCCTTGACCCCTCTCGCAGCCTGGAATAGGGTTCAGGTCGATGGCTCTGCGAGGCGAGCGAGAGCTGCAAAGGCTTGCCCGGGAAGTGCTGAGCGCCACCGAGGCCGACCAGGCGGAGGTCTTCGTCTACGGAGGCTCCTCCGCTCTGACGCGCTTCGCCAACAACTACATCCACCAGAACGTGCAGGAGAGCAGCCTCAGCGTCCGCGTGCGGGCCGTCCTCGGCAAGAAGATCGGCGTAGCGAGCACCGACGCCGTCACGCCGGACGGCCTGCGCGACGTCGCCCGGCGCGCCGTCGACCTCGCCCGCCTGCAGCAGGAGAACGAGGACTTCGTCTCCCTGCCGGGGCCAACGCCGGTCCAGAAGGTCGATGCCTACCTGCCCCGGACGGGCGAATGCCCGCCGGAACGGCGCGCGGAGGTGGCCGGGGCCATCTGCAGGGCGTCGGAGCGCGCCGGCTTCGTGGCGGCGGGAGCGTTCCGCACCGCGGAGTCCGAAGTCGCCGTCATGAACACGCTCGGCGTCTGGGCCTACCATTGCGACGCCACGGCCGACGCCAACACGGTGGTCATGGGCGAGACCTCCAGCGGCCACGCCGAACTCTGGACGCTGGACGTGGACGAGATCGACGGCGAAGCGCTCGCGGCCGAGGCGATCGACAAATGCCGCCGCGGAGCCAATCCCCACACGATCGAGCCGGGCGAATACGACGTCATCCTGGAGGAGTACGCCGTCGCCGACCTGATGGACTACTTCGCCTACCTCTCGTTCGGCGCGCGGGCGTACGTAGAGAAGCGCAGCTTCATGTCGGGACGCATCGGCGAGCGCGTCATGGGGGAGAACGTCTCCATCTGGGACGACGGGCTTTCGCTGCAAGGCATCCCGCAGCCGTTCGACGCCGAGGGCGTTGCCAAGCAGCGGGTCGACTTCGTGGAACGGGGGATCGCCAGGGGGGTCGTCTGGTACAGCTACTACGGGGCCAAGGAGGGACGCCCGTCCACGGGCCACGCCCTGCCCGCCGGCGAGACCTTCGGCCCCATACCGGGCAACATGTTCCTGGCCACCGGCGACGCTACCAAGGAGGAGATGGTCGCCGCCACGAAGCGGGGCATATGGGTGAGCCGCTTCTGGTACACGCGCCCGGTGCACCCGCTGACCGTGGTGCTCACGGGCATGACGCGAGACGGCACGTTCCTTATCGAGGACGGCAAAATCGTGGCCCCGGTGCGCAACCTGCGCTTCACCCAGAGCTACCTGGAAGCGATGAACCGGGTGGAGATGATCGGCCGCGAGTCGAAGCTGCTGCCGTCGTTCGGCG
>DATMBD010000379.1:0-7401 GCA_035559355.1 Dehalococcoidia bacterium | reverse complement strand
CCGGCGCGGATCTTCGTTGATGGGGCGGACTTCCCCCTGTTATCATCCTTCCAGGCTCACCTGAATGAACGCGTCGGCTGTCCTCGTTCTCAACCAGAACTATGAGCCCCTCAACGTGTGCAATGCGCGCCGTGCCTTTGTCCTCGTCGACAAGGGCAAGGCGGAGATCCTCGAACACGCCGAGGGGGTGCTCCGCAGCGCGGTCCACACCTTCCCTCTGCCCTCCGTCATTCGCCTCATCTACATGATTCGCCGGCCCAGGCCGCAGATGCGCCTCACCCGCCGCGAGGTGTTCCTGCGCGACCGCTGGACGTGCCAGTACTGCGGCAAGCAGACGCGCGACCTCACCATCGATCACGTCATCCCCCGGCACCGCGGCGGACGCCACACCTGGGAAAACCTGGTTTCCGCCTGCAAGAGCTGCAACCACCGCAAGGCCGGCCACACGCCCCAGGAGGCGCGGATGACGCTGCTCAACGAGCCGAGGCGTCCCCCAGCCTCCTCCTACTACGTCTTCTACCACTACCTCGACGCCCAGTCCGACTGGCGGAAGTTCATACCGGGCTGGGAACAGTACGAGGGCGTGGCCGCTTCCTGACTTCTCGACGAACGAGCCGTAGAGCGCAGACAGGCTGAGACGCCTTCCGAAGTCGCCGGCAGGCATCCGTCCGGAGAGTGCTGTCTTCGGGCCTGAAGGCGCGTCCTGCCCCCGACTAGAGTTCGCGTTGCCAGCCGCTATGGCAGAATGCGGCCACTAGACGGGAGGAACGACATGCCCAGGATAGACCCCATCACCGATAGGTCGGAAGTGGCGCCCGAGCACCAACACGTCGTCGACGAGGTCCTCGCTGTCTTCGGCGCCATCCGCGGCCCGCACAGCATTCTTCTCCACGTCCCACGCCTGGACGACCTCGTTCTCAGGCTCGGCAACTATTTCCGCTACGACTCCGTGGTCAAGCCGCCGCTACGGGAGCTTGCCATCATCACGGCGGCGCGCGAGAAGGACTGCCTCTACGTCTGGGCGGCGCAGGTCGGCGCTGGGCGGCGCAACGGCCTCCGCGAGGAGGCCATCGCCTGCGTCAGGGACCGCGGCGATCCAGCCACGCTCCCGCCCGAAGAGGCGGAGATCGTCACCTACGTGCAGCAGCTGTTCCGAAAGAACCGCGTCGACCAGGCAGCGTTCGACGCCCTCGAAAGACGCCATGGCAGGCGGTGGCTCCTGGAAATGACCACGCTCGTCGGCTATTACGCGATGCTGGCCGGCCTCGTCAACGCTGCCGAGCTGCCCGGGCCGCCGGACGGCGACGCCTTGCCAGTGTAGGGTTCAGAGCAGGATGCGCCTTGGGGTGCCGCCGGCGCCGCGCCGGAAGTTTTGCACCAGGTAGCGCCTGTCGTTGCCCTGCTCCACCTCTTCGATGCGGCAGCGGTCGTGGCGCGCCAGCGTTTCACGCACGCGCCGCTCGAGATCCTCGTAGGCGGCGCGGCGTTCCTGCGGAGCCGGGATGATATCCGGCGCGTCCAGGGCCACCTTCGCCTGGCGCAGCGCCAACGCCAGCAGCCAGCCGATGCTGATCTCGGCCCAGCCGAGATGAAAGGACGCCTCCGCGAACGTCACGGCGAGACGGTTGTTGTTGGATTCCGGCCCGACGAGCAAGAGGCTCGCCCCAAACGCCGGTCGCGCGAGCTCGCTCGCCGGGCGGTAGACCGACCGCAGGAGGGGGTCGCTGGCCAGCACTTCGCCGGAAAAATAGCGCCCCAGCTTGAACTCGAAGGCCTTGAACTCCTCGTCAGGCGCCAGGGTGCTCGCCAGCCACTCGTCGTGCAGGTGCATTTCGCCGGCGCGCAGCCCCTCCTGGGCCGCGATCAGCTCGGCGGCCGCGCGCACCAGCGGCAGCGTCGACCCGTACGAGCCGCGAGTGGCCAGCAGCATGGCGTCGGCCAGATGCGCGAAGGCTCGCGACCAAAGGGCCGTGATCGCCGCCAGCGGGTGGGTCCGGTAGCGGGATGGGTAGGCGTCCTTGACGAGCGCCAGCTGCAGACGCATCGCCTGCGCAAAGAGGTCTAGATCGCCATCGAGGAGGAAGCGCGTCTGGCGGTAGGCGTCCTGCGCGCCGGCGCCGGCCGATTCGGGCGGGCGGCCGGGCAGCACGTAGTCATCCGGCGGGTGAAGGCTGGAGACGCGAGGCCGTGGTTCGCTGCTCACTGCCGCCGCGACTGAGCGAGCATCGTACCGCCGGCATAGCGGGCGCGAGACCCCAGCTCGGCCTCGATGCGCAGGAGGCGGTTGTACTTCGCCGTGCGTTCGCCGCGCGCTGGCGCTCCCGTCTTGATCTGGCCCGTCCCGAGGCCGACGGCGAGGTCCGCGATCGTTGTGTCCTCGGTCTCGCCGCTGCGATGGCTGATGATGGCGCCCCAGCCGGGCAAGGCGAGCGCCCTCTGGGTGGCGTCGATGGCCTCGGTCAGCGTCCCGATCTGGTTGACCTTGACGAGGATGGCGTTGCACGCCTGGGAGGCGATCGCCCGCTCCAGCCGCTCCGTATTCGTGACCAGGAGGTCGTCCCCGACCAGCTGCACCCTGCCACCCAGGCGCTCCGTGAGCAGCGCCCAGCCCTCCCAGTCGTCCTCCGCCAGCCCATCCTCGATGCTGACGATGGGGTAACGGTCGCACCACTCGACCCAGAGGCCCACCATCTCCTCGCTGCTCAGGGACCGCCCCTCGCTGGCGAGCTTGTAGACGCCGTCCTCGTACAGTTCGCTCGTCGCCGGGTCGAGGGCGATGGCAACCTGCTCGCCGGGCCGGTAGCCCGCCACCTCGATGGCCTCTACGAGCAGCTCGACCGCGGCCGCGTTGCTTGCGAGCGACGGCGCGAAGCCGCCTTCGTCGCCGACGTTGGTATTGAGACCTCGGCGGGCAAGCAACCCTTTCAGGGTCTGGTAGACCTCCACGCCCGCGCGCAGAGCCTCCGAGAACGCCGGCAGGCCGACGGGGGCAAGCATGAACTCTTGGAAGTCGGTGCTCTGCTGAGCGTGCTTGCCGCCGTTTAGGACGTTGAACAGGGGCAGCGGCAGCAGGTGGGCGTCCTCGCCGCCCAGGGACCGGTAAAGGGGAACCCCTGCCGAGGCCGCGAAAGCGTGGGCGCAGGCCAGGGAGACGCCCAGGAGCGCGTTGGCTCCCAAGCGTGACTTGTTGGGCGTGCCGTCGAGGGCCGCGAGCGTCCGGTCGAGCCCCTGCTGGTCCGAGGCATGGTGCCCGCGCACCGCGTCCGCTATCTCGCCGTTGACGTTCTCGACGGCGTCCAGGACGCCCTTGCCAAAATAGCGCTTCGGATCGCCGTCCCGCAGTTCGTGCGCTTCGTGTGCGCCGGTGCTGGCTCCGGAGGGGACGATGGCGCGTCCCCGGCTGCCGTCCTCCAGCCGCACTTCGACTTCGACCGTCGGGTTGCCTCTGGAGTCGAGCACCTCCAGCGCCCTGACGCTTGCGATTCGATCATCTGCCATGCGAGCGCTCCTCGGCGGTTTGTAGCCTCCATTCTCGATCGACTGCGGCTTGAGCTCACCTCTAAGAGCGCACAGCCTTCGATTCCCGTTCCGAACTCCGGGGGGCCGGGGGGAGGTCCTTACATCCCTTTCGCTGCCCTTATCGCGTGCTCCACGGCGTCCAGCGGGTCTTCCGTGCGGTAGATCGGAACATCTTCGAAGGCTTCCGACGTCACTTTCCAGGTCGACAAGCCCACGACCGGCCTTCGGTGCGCCAGAGCGAAGGCGATCTCGCTCAATGTGCCGTAGCCGCCATCGATGGCGATCACGGCCTCGGCGCTGAGAACGATGATCAGGTTCCGGGCCTCGCCCATGCCCGTCACGATGGCGAGCTCGACGAATTGGTTGGCCTCGCCGCGTTCCCGGCCGGGCAGGACGCCAACGGTGCGGCCGCCGGCCTCGCGCGCGCCGCGGCAGGCCGCCTCCATGATTCCGCCCAGGCCGCCGCAAATCAGCGTGCAGCCGCGCTTCGCCAATTCGCGGCCGACGGCCTCGGCCTTCTCGAGGGATTCCGGGCGCGGCTGGCTGGCTCCGACGACGGCGACGATCATCGTCGCCATGATAAGAAGCGGCGCCGGGAGAGAACAGGTCGGCATCGCCGGGAGGGCCGCCTTGGAGGCGAAACCGGGCCCGTCGGGGCCTCGAACACCAGGAGGCGGCCGCACCTAAGCGGCCGCCTCCCCTCGTCCGTCTCTTGCCTGCTTGGAGGGCTACCAGCCGCGAGTGGCGAGCAATTCCTTCTCCGGGATGGCGCCGATTTCGAGCCCGCGCATGGCCCCGCCCAGCCCGCGCGAGACCTCGGCGATGATCTTCGGGTCGCGGAAGTGGGTCGTAGCCTGGACGATGGCCTTGGCCATCCGCTCCGGGTTCTCCGACTTGAAAATCCCGGAACCGACGAAGACGCCGTCGGCGCCGAGCTGCATCATCAGCGCCGCGTCGGCGGGGGTTGCGATGCCGCCGGCGGTGAACATGACCACGGGCAGGCGGCCCAGCTCCTTGACCTCGCGGACCAGCTCCACAGGCGCGCCCAGGCGCTTGGCCTCGGCGTAAAGCTCGTCGTCGCTCATGTTCTGGATGCGGCGGATGTCGCCCATGACTTGGCGCATGTGGCGGACTGCCTCGACGACGTTGCCGGTGCCGGCCTCGCCCTTCGTCCGGATCATGGCGGCGCCTTCGCTGATCCGGCGCAGCGCCTCACCCAGGTCGCGGCAGCCGCAGACGAAGGGGACCTTGAACGGGTGCTTATCGATGTGGTTCACCTCGTCGGCCGGGGTCAGCACCTCGGACTCGTCAATGTAGTCCACGCCCAGAGCTTCGAGCACCTGCGCCTCGACGAAGTGGCCGATGCGCACCTTCGCCATGACGGGGATGGTGACGGCCTTCATGATCGCTTCGATGACCTCGGGGCTGGACATGCGGGCCACGCCGCCCGCGGAGCGGATGTCAGCAGGGACGCGCTCCAGAGCCATGACGGCGCACGCGCCTGCCTCCTCCGCGATCTTGGCGTGCTCCGGCGTGACCACGTCCATGATCACGCCGCCCTTGAGCATCTGGGCGAGTCCCTTCTTCACCGTGAAGGTGCCCTTGTCCCCGTTAGACCCGTTCATCTTCTCGTCCCTCCGAGCTAGAGCCTGTGCTCACCGGCCGCCATCAGGCCGGCTTCAAATCGATAACGCCCAGCTGATCCAAAATCGCCAGCTCGTCGCGGTTTACCCATTCTTCGACAATCTTGCCATCTTCGAGGCGAAACAGCGCCATGGCATCCCAGCGCACGCTCCTGCCGCCGACGTCGAAGCTGCCGACGCGCGTCTGGAACCGCGTCTCCGGCGCAAAGCTGACGTCATGCGTCAGGTGCGCGGCCACGAGGTCGCCATCTGCGAGGAGGTTGTGGAGCGTGGTCTTCATCGTCCGGCTGGCGGCGCTAGGCCCTCCTGCCCCGCCCTCGACCCGGACGTCGCGGCCGGGGAAGTGCTGCACGGCGCCGGGCGCGAACAATTCCGCCATCGCGGCGCGGTTGCCACCGTCGATGACCTCCTCGAAATAGCGCCTGACGACCTTCTTGTTCAGTTCTTCGGACAAACGCGCTCCGTCTGCTGAAACGGCTGAGGCGCCCTCGCGCGGCGGGAGCGCCTCGTTGCAGCGCCATTGTAACGTCAGCCCCGCAGGGGCCTCAACAGCGGTTGAGTCAACCGAAGGGCCCGAATCTAATCCTCGATCTCGAGGATCAACGCGGCGTGGTCGCTGAGGGCGTCGCGGCGCGTCTCGCAGTCCATGGCCGGCTGCCCCCACTCGTAGCGGGCGGCCCGCAAGCGGGGCAACATGGAGCGATTGACGAAGGCCTGGTCCAGGCGGAAGCCATTGCCGGCGTTGGGCGAGTACCACGTGTAGACCCGCTCCTGCGGGTAGAAGTAGCGGAAGGCGTCTTGCCAGCCGCGGGCGTGGAGGCCGTCCAGCCAGGCCGCGGTGCGCGGCCCGAACACCGGCGTCTCCTCGTCGAGGCCGGGCCAGCCGCAGTTGGTATCGCCGATGAGCAGACCCGGGCCCCTGCGCCAGCTGCCGACCACCTCCGCCACGGCGTCCATGAAGCCCAGCTTGCGCCCGGTGACCATGTTCGGCAGGTGCATGACGCCGAGCGAGAACGGCCGGCGCGCTTGCACGGACGCGAGCAGCCAACGGCCCGGCTCGGTGGGGGCGCGCCGCAGGAGGAGGCGGCGCAATAGCAGCCGCGAAGCGAGCAGGAGGCCATTCCGGGCCGGGAGCACGGGGTCTGCCGTGGAGAGCTGAGACACGAAGCCCATTTCGCGCAGCGACGCCGCCAGGGTGTGGCTGGCAGGCGTGGCGCGGAACTCGCAGATGGCCACGAGGTCAGGAGACCAACGCGCGATCTGGTCGAGAATCGCCGGGACGCGGCTGCCGCCGCCGGCGCGGATGTTCCAGGAGACGAGCCTCATTGTCGATGGACCCCAGCTCCGCGCGCCGAAACGCGACCCCTCGGCGACGGCAGGCAGGCCGCCGTCCTACCGCCCCGCCGACGGCCGCAAGTCCAGCAGGCCGAGCTGGAGGGCACCGCCGTTTTCCGAGGGACCGAAGCGGTCCGCCGACAGGCTGTAGACGATATCGACCCGTGAGCCCTCTGCCGGTACGTCTCCTTCCCAGCCGAAAGCGATCGCGGGCCAGACCACGTTGCCCTGCCGCAGCTTCAGGCGCAGGTGTCGGCCTTCTTCGCCCACCTCCTTCGAATCGACGACGGTCACGCTGCGACTCAGCAGGGTCACGTCCGGGTTCCCCTGACCAAAGGGCGCCAGCTTCCCCATCCACCGGATCTCCTGGCTGCGCAGATCGCTCAGCGGCCATTCGGCATCGATCTCGAGCTTGGGACGCAGGTCCACGCCTCGCAGCGCCCCCGCCGCGTGCTCAGTGAGGCGCGCCTCCATCTCGGCGAGGCGATCGCTGCGGATGGTGAAGCCTCCAGCCTGACGGTGGCCGCCGTAGCGCTCGAAGAGGTCGCCGCAGGCCCGCAGCCCGGCCGTGATGTCGTACTCGAAGATCGAGCGGCAGCTGCCGCGGCTCTCAGCGCCGCCGTGCTGGTAAACGGCGGCAGGTCGGCCGAACGCCTCCACCAGGCGCG
The DNA here is from genome assembly GCA_035559355.1 of Dehalococcoidia bacterium. Taxonomy (GTDB): domain Bacteria; phylum Chloroflexota; class Dehalococcoidia; order DSTF01; family WHTK01; genus WHTK01. Next base: position 236 of record DATMBD010000379.1, on the reverse strand, counting down.
ACGCGACAAGCCCGATGATCCCCTGGTGAAAGCCGGGATCGCCGACGATCAGGATCGGCGTCTCAGGCCGCGCCTCAACGAGCTCGCGGGCCACGGCCTGCGCTTCCAGCGTCATCCGCTGCCGCTCGCGGTTCAAGGCGTCGATGTTTGCCGCCAAAGTCAGGGCCGTGCCTTCCTCCCGCGTGAGGAGCAGGTCCAGCGCTAGGCGCGCGTCCGAGAGCCGGCCCGCCGCGTTC